>CAVHIX010000047.1:0-9943 GCA_963636135.1 Anaerovoracaceae bacterium | reverse complement strand
ATTGTGTGAATGCCCGCAAAACAGATGGTGGCCCTGCAGAAGAAAAAGTTTTAGAACAAATTGCAGATTTACAAAATTTCGTACAAAAATTTAAAAAATAAATTGAGGTAAAAAAAATGAAAAAAATCGTGAAAATGTTAGCACTCGGAGCTTTGGTTTTAAGTTCTTTCGCTGGTTGTAAAAAAACTCAGGAAGGAAAATTCGTTTTGGGATTGGACGCTTCTTTCCCGCCAATGGGTTTTACAGAAGCAGACGGAACAATCGTAGGATACGATATTGATCTTGCAAAAGAAGTTGCAAAAAGATTAAATCTTCAGTTTGAAGCAAAACCAATCAACTGGGAAGCAAAAGAATTGGAACTTTCTTCTGGAACAATCGATTGTATCTGGAACGGTTTTACAATGACAGACGAACGTTTAGAAAAAATGGCATTTTCAAAAGCATATTTAAATAACGATCAGGTTTTGGTTGTTCGCAATGATGGAAAAATTAAATCTTTGAGCGATGCAAAGGGCCTTGTTATTGGATGTCAGGCTGGTTCGAGTGCAGAAGATGCAATTTATTCAAATAAAGATTTTGTAGATTCTTTAAAATCTGTAAAAAAATATGAAGAAAATCTTACTGCCCTTACAGATCTTGAATTTGGCGGACTTGATGCCGTTGTAATGGATAGCGTTGTTGCTGAATATACAATTAAAAATAGTAAAAAACCTCTAGTTGTTGTAGAAGAATCTCTTTCAAAAGAAGCTTACGGAATCGGATTTAGAAATGACGAAAAAGGAAAAGCTTTGCGCGACAGTGTTCAAAAAACTCTTGAAGAAATGGCTAGCGACGGAACTGTTGCAAAAATTTCAAACGCTTGGTTTGGAAAAGACATCAGCGTAATCGGAAAATAATGGAATATTTTTTTACTGAAATCTTAAAGTTTTCCTCGAAAGAAGCAAAAAATTTCATTGATATGTTAAATGGAATGTTTTACGGTACGGGGATTACTTTAAGCATCTTTTTTCTAACTTTAATTTTTTCTCTCCCGCTTGCAATGCTGATTGCTTTTGGTCGAATGGCGAAAAATAAAATCGTTTCTGGAATTACAAATATTTTGCTTTCAATAATCCGCGGAACTCCGTTGATGCTTCAGCTTTTGATTGTTTATTTTGTTCCGCTTCAGATTTCAAAAATATTTTTTCACACAACGATTTCGTGGTCTTCATTTACGGCGGCAATTGTGGCATTTTCGATAAATTATGCTTGTTATTTTGCAGAAATTTACCGTGGCGGATTTCAATCGATTCCAAAAGGGCAGTATGAAGCGTGCAAAGTTTTAGGCTATTCTTCAAATCAGTCGTTTTTTAGAATAATTTTACCGCAAGTTGTAAAACAAATTATGCCTGCAATGGGAAACGAAGTTATAACTTTGGTAAAAGATACTTCGCTTGTAACGATTTTGAGCGTTCCAGAATTGATGTTTTATGCAAAAAGCAACTCGAATCGCTTAGTTTCGTTTACGCCCCTTTTAATTGCCGGAGTTTTTTATTTTGTGATGAATTATTTGGTTTCGTTTGGTTTTAAAAAGATAGAAAAAAAACTTTCATATTATAATTAGAAAATCAGGGCTTTAAAGTGGAAAATAAAGAAATCATTTCAGTAAAAAATTTAAAAAAATCCTTTGGACAAACTGAAGTTTTAAAAAATATTTCGTTTTCGTTGTTCAAAGGCGAAGTTTTAAGCATAATTGGCCCGAGTGGTTCCGGGAAATCAACAATTTTGCGCTGTATAAGTCAGCTTGAATCGATTGACGACGGAACTGTTTCAATTTGCGGAAATGCCCTAATCACAAATGGAAAATATTCTTCAAAAAAGGATTTGCAAAAAATCGCCCTAAAAACTGGAATGGTTTTTCAAAGTTTTAATCTTTTTCCGCATTTTTCAGTTTTAAAAAATGTAATGGACCCTCAAATTCAGGTTTTAAAACGAACAAAAGAAGAAGCAAAAAAAATCGCCCTTGATTTGCTTTCAAAAGTTGGACTTTCTGAAAAAATAAATTCTTATCCTTGCGAACTTTCCGGCGGTCAGCAGCAGCGGGTTTCAATTGCCAGGGCTTTGGCGTTAAATCCTGAAGTAATGTTTTTTGACGAACCAACGAGTGCCCTTGACCCAGAATTAACGGGCGAAATTCTTTCTGTAATGAAAAATCTTGCTGATTCAAAAATGACGATGGTTGTTGTAACTCACGAAATGTCATTTGCACGCGATGTAAGTGACTCTGTGATTTTTATGGACGGCGGATACATCGTTGAGCAGGACAAACCTCAAAATCTTTTTAATAATCCTCAAAAAGAACGAACAAAATTGTTTCTTTCAAGATATTTATCAAAATAGACTTTTCTCAAATTGACTAAACTTTGTAAAGTTGATAAACTATTTGAACATCATAATTAGTTTTATTATGCCAATGTTTTAAATTTTTCAGAATTTTGAATAATCAAAGTTCTGTGGAGGTTATAAAGTGGTCAAAATCAGACTTAAGAGATTCGGTACTCAGAAACGTCCTTACTACCGTGTTGTAGTTCAGGATTCTCGCAAACCTCGCGATGGTGTTTGCATCGAGGAAATCGGTACTTTTATGCCAATTGAAGCTGAAGAAAAACAGATCAATATTGACATTGAAAGAGCTAAATACTGGATCAGCGTAGGAGCTCAGCCTACAGACATCGTAAATAAGTTGATGAACAAACAAGCTAAAAAGGCTAACTAGTTTTTGGAGTGTGCAAAATGGAAAAAGACCTGATCGAATTCATTGCAAAATCATTGGTCGATGATCCATCTGCAGTCTCAGTAAACGAAACTGAAGGCGAAAAAGGCATGGTTCTTCAACTAAAAGTTGCTGACGGTGACATTGGAAAAGTTATTGGAAAATACGGTCGTATTGCAAAAGCTATGCGTACAGTATTGAGTGCTTCTGCCACAAAAGACGGAAAGCATTACACTCTTGATATCTTGGACTAGTCGCTAATGAGTGAAGAGCAGCTGATTGTTGGTTTTATCCGAGCACCGCATGGTGTGTTGGGTGAATTTAAAGTTGAAAGCGCTTCCGGGTTTTACGATCATATCGAAAAATTAAAAGAAGTGACTTTAAAGTTCGGCGAAACAGAAAAAAAATGCAAAGTTGAATCTGCAAAATGTGGAACTGGAACTTTATACATGAAAGTGGCAGAAATTAATTCTCCAGAAGAAGTAAAAAAATACAAAAATTGGAGTTTAGTTGTACCACGAAAATTTGCTCATCCTTTACAAAAGAATGAGTTTTATATCAAAGATTTGATAAATTGTTCTTTGATTTTTGACAAAACTGGATTGGCAGAGTTTGCTGCATCTACAGAAAAATTTGAATCTGTAGGAACAATCACAGACGTATTGGAAGGCGGAAATGGCTACCTGTTAGAGGTTTCAATTTCCGAGAGTTGCACGGTTCTTAGTGAATGTTTAAAATTTACATCTTCTGGTAAAAATCGAAAGGTTTTGATTCCTTTTAATTTGAACTACATTTGTAACATTGATATAAAATCTAAGACTATTCAACTGATGCACCTCTGGATTCTGGAGTAATCCATGAAATTTACTGTGCTGACCTTATTCCCAGAAATTCCGCAAGCATATTTTGAAAGCTCAATCATGGCTAAAGCGGTAGAAAAGGGGATTATTGCCTACGATTTGGTGAACATCAGAGATTTTGCTCTTGATAAGCACCATAAATGTGATGACAGTCCGTATGGTGGGGGAGCCGGGCAGTTAATGCTTACGGAACCTTTAGATCTGGCTTTAAAAAGTGTAAATGCAAAACGCAAAAGGGTAGTTTATCTTACTCCAAGCGGAAAGCCTTTTACTCAGAAAAAAGCGCAGGAATTAAGTTCGCTTGACGAATTGGTTTTTATTTGCGGTCGATACGAAGGCATTGATCAGCGAATAATAGATTATTATGTAGACGACGAAATTTCTATCGGAGACTATGTAATGTCTAGTGGTGAAGTTGCTTGCGAAGTAATGATTGATACAATTTACAGACTTGTAGAAGGCGTTATTTCAAGTGAATCACTAATCGAAGAAAGTTATAGCGATGGACTTTTAGAATATCCACAATATACGCGACCACCTGTGTATAATGGACTTGAAGTTCCTGAAGTTTTGCTTTCAGGGAATCATGAAAATATTCGAAAGTGGCGTTTAAAGAAACGAATCGAAAAAACAATGAGAAATCGGCCAGATTTACTTTGGTCTTCATTGCAAAATGATACGCTTTCTTTAGAAGCAAAAAAAATGATTGAGGAAATTACTGAAAATACTTCTGTAAAAAACGTGAAAAAAAAGTCGCGAAAAATTACAGTTGATTAGGAGAATTTCAAATGGATCTTATTAAAGCTATTGAAGAATCACAGAAACGTCCTGGTGCTCAGGGTTTTAACGTTGGAGATACAGTAGAAGTTTTCTTCAAAATTATTGAAGGAAAAACAGAACGAATTCAGCGCTATCAGGGTGTTGTAATTTGTAAAAAGAATGCAGGCGCTCGCCAGACTTTTACAGTTCGTAAGGAATCTTATGGCGTTGGTGTAGAACGCGTATTCCCTTATAACTCACCACGTATCGTAAAAGTTGATATTATTCGTCCTGGTAAAGTTCGAAGAGCTAAACTTTATTACTTACGCGACAAAATCGGTAAAGATAAGAAAGTTAAAACTCTTGTTGGTGGAAAAATCGCTGCAGAAATCGCTGCTCGTAACGCTCGTGCTGAAGCGGCTGCACACGCTACAGAAGAAGCAATCAAACAGGAACAGCAGGCTGAACATGTTGCTGCTGCCGCTGCAGAAAAAAAATAATATCGCTCAAAAAAAGAGTA
Source organism: Anaerovoracaceae bacterium (assembly GCA_963636135.1). GTDB lineage: Bacteria > Spirochaetota > Spirochaetia > Treponematales > Treponemataceae > Treponema_D. Next base: position 5,052 of record CAVHIX010000047.1, on the reverse strand, counting down.
ATTAATGAATAGTGTTGTAATACACTCAGCTGCCCCCACTTATTCTGGAATAAATTCGGTTTTGCGTGAGGGCAGTTCTGTTTATGTTCGAATTTTAGGCCAAAAAAACGGAAAGTACGAAGCTTTTTTTAATGGAGCAAAATTTTTAGTTGATTCGCCATTGCAATTTCAAAAAGGCGATTCGTTTTTGGCGACTGTAAAAATTGTAAATAATAAAGTAAATTTAATTCCCGTTCAAAAAGAACAAAATTTTCAAAATCAGATTGCAGAAAATAAAAATATTTTTGAGTTTTTTAAAGATTTAGGTCTTCCTGCGGATAATCTTTCTGTGGTTTTGCTGAATCAGATGAAATCCTTTAATCAGAAATTTGACCTTTCACTTTTTAAAAAAATTAGAAATATTGCGCAAAAATTTACGGATAAAGAAAAGGCCGCTTCAATTCTGATGATTTTGAATCAAAAAGGTGTTAAACTTTCGGAAAATGCCGTTCAAAAAATGCTTGATTTGTTTGAAAATGAAAATGGTAAAAAAAATCAGCAGAAAAATAATGAATTTTTAAAAGAAAAAAAAGTTTTAAATGTTGAAGACGAGTTTAAAAAATTTTTTAAAGGTGTTTTTGAAAATCCGGGCGAAAATGAAGGCGTTTTGTCGCTTTTTAATAATCTGGGGTTTTCGTTAAAAAAAATAAATTTTAGTTCAAATTGGATTCATATTCCGTTTGAGTTTTTTTATTTGGTTGAAAATGTGAAAAATTCTGGGAGCGGATTTGTAAATCTTTTTGTAAAAGAAAAAAAAGTTGATTCTGCGGTTGTAAAATTTAATTTTCCAGAAAATGATTATAAATTCGTTTTAAAATTCAAAAATAAAAAATGTGTGAATCTAGTGGTTTGTCAAAAAAATGAAGAAAATTCTATTTTTAATGAAAAATTTGTGGAATTTTTGAAAAAAAATAATGCTTTTGATAAAGATTTTTCGCTTTCGTTTGATGAAGAAATAAAATCTGATTTTGAAAGTGAAAAATTTTTGTCATTTGAAATTTTTTCGGAGGCGTGATGAAAAAGAAACTTCAGGCAGTAGCTTTAAAATATCCTGAAAATTCGTATGCTCCGTTTGTTTCTGCGGTTGGCACGAAAATTAATGCGCAAAAAATTTTAGAAATCGCAAAAGAAAACGAAATTCCGATTGTTGAAGATGAAGATTTAACTCAAATTCTTTGTGCTCAGGAAATCGGTTCTTTTATTCCGGAAGAAACTTGGAGCGCTGTGGCTGCGATTTTTTCTTTTTTAGTTGACGTTCAGAAAAATCAAAGTTAATTTTAAATAAGTGGAAAATAATTCGGAGAAAAATAATCATTACAAAAAAGATGTTGGTTTTTCCGGTGAAAATCGGGCGGCTTTGTATCTTGAAAAAAATGGTTATGAGATTTTGCAAAGAAATTTTACAATTCGTGGCGGGGAACTTGACATTGTCGCGCATAAAAATGATACTTTAGTAATCGTTGAAGTAAAAACTTTGCCAAACGGTAATTTTGAAACGCTAAAAGATTCATTGAATCGTCGGAAAATAAAGTCGGTAATAAGAACCACTAAACATTTTCTTCAAAAGTATCGACAATATAGTAACAGTTACATTCGTTTTGATGTGATTGCACTTGATTTACCGAACACAGAACCGGTTTTTCATATTGAAAATGCTTTTTCGGAGATTCTATGATTTCTAGGCGCGAACAGTCATATAATTCTTATGTTTGTGAATGCAGCACAAAACCTGAAATTTCTCAACGGATTTTGGAATTGAGAACAAAAATTCATCAGCAGGATTATTTAGATAATGCGATTTTGCGAATTGCACAAATTGTCAGTAAACAGTTAGTTGATGAACGAGAAGAATTATATTTTAATGAATAATGAGGTGGGTATGAATCATAATCGGCACGGAAAGCATAAATGGTCTTCGCAAAAAAATTCTTTTCAAAATAATTCAAAAGATTCTTCAAAAGAAAAATTTAAATCATTTTTAGAAACTTCAAAATTAAATATAGCGTCAGAAAATTCTGAAAATCAGAAAAAAAAGGAACAAGCAATCCAGGAATTTAAATCTCGCGAAATAATTTGTCCGATTTGTTCAAAACAGATTTTAGATGTTGCGAGTGCTTTAGGTGACAAATCTTCTGGAAATCCGGTGCATTTTGAGTGTGCAATGGCTCATCTTGAAAAAACTGAAACTGTTGGACAGAACGAAAAAATCTGTTACATTGGGCAGGGTAGGTTTGGAATCCTTTATTTTGAAAATCCTCGTGACCAGCGCCATTTTACGATTAAGAAAATCATTGAATGGGAAGGTCGAGACGCAAAACTTGATTGGCGTTCAGAAATGAGTTCGCTTTACAGTCAAGTTTTGTAATTTACAGTTTAAAAAGATTTTTTATATTCTTGTCAACGATTTGGCAAAGTTCTTCTACGCTGATATTTTTAATTTTTGCAATAAATTCGTAAGTATTTGTGATTAAAAGTGGCGAATTTGTATTTCCACGGAACGGAACCGGGGCTAAATATGGGGAATCGGTTTCCAAAAGTAGAAAATCGTTAGGAATTGATTTAATGAGATTTTCCATTTCTGGCATTTTGCTTTTTTTAGTGTATGTTACAGATCCGCTAAAACTGATGAAATATCCAAGCGATAAAAACTGTTCGGCTTCTTTTTGACCATACGAATAGCAGTGAATTATTCCTTTGTTGTGCCCCACATTTTTAATTGATTCAAAAGTTTCCAAAAAAGCGTCGCGGGAATGAATAATCAGGGGTAAATCGTTTTGTTTTGCGTAATCGAGTTGCATTTCAAAAAGTTCTTTTTCGCCATGTAAAAGTTCTGGGGAAAAATCGTTTTCGTTTCGTTTGTCAGGATTATTTATGTTCCAGTGGTGGTCAAGGCCACATTCGCCGAGTGCAATAATTTTTTGTGGCGAAGAAGCGATTTGTTCTTTTAGGATTTTAAAATTTTGATTTCGGTTTTTGATTTCTTCTGGGCTAGGCCAAATTCCTGATGCAAAATACAAAAAATTTTTACATTTTTGAACTATATTTTGATCAGAAATCTGGTTTAGAGAAGAATTTATGCATTCGATACGGCGGTGAAGGTCATCGTGTTCGGTTCCAATGTCGAGCCCAAAAAAGCAGTCGTTTTGCGCCATTTTAGAAAGAACTTCAGAACCGTTAATTCCCCTCGAACAAAAATTTTCAAAATGAAAATGCGTATCAGAATACATAAAAGCCTATTAAAGTGGAATATTTCCGTGTTTTTTGCAAGGTTTATCCATTGATTTTTTATTTTCAAGGAATTTGAAACTGTTTGCAACATATTTTCGCGTTTCTGAAGGATTGATTACTTCTGAAATGTATCCGCGTTTTGCTGCAATTGTTGGAGTCATAATTTCCTGTTCGTATTGGGCCTTTTTTTCTGCAACATAAGAAGCTTTTTCTGGATCTTTTAATTCTTTTGCGTAAAGAATTCCTACAGCGCCATCTGCTCCCATAACTGCAATTTCTGAACAAGGCCATGCGTAAACATAGTCGGCACCAATATGTTTTGAACACATTGCAATGTATGCTCCACCGTATGCTTTTCGTGTGATTACTGTAACTTTTGGAACAGTTGATTCTGAATAAGCGTAAATTACTTTTGCACCGTGGCGAATAATTCCTTTTTGTTCTTCTTGTGGGCCTGGAATAAATCCTGGAACATCAACAAATGTTAAAAGTGGAATATTGTAAGCATCACAGTAGCGAATATGACGAGCAATTTTGTCTGAAGCATCGCAGTCTAAAACGCCACCCATTCCTGCCGGGTTATTTGCAACGATTCCAACTGAACGGCCTTCAATTTTTGCAAATCCTGTAACGCAGTTAATGGCAAATTCCTGTGAAGTTTCAAAGAATGAATCATCGTCTGTAACATCGTTGATAATGTCGCGGATGTCGTAGCCTTTTTTTGAATTTTCAGGGATTACTTTTTCAATGTGAGATTCTTTTTTGTGTTCGCTGTAATGGAATTTTGCAGCCTGAACTAATTCGTCTCCGTAATAATGCGGAATGTAGTCCAAAAGGGCACGAACTTTGTCGAAACAATCTGGTTCAGAAACGCAACGGAAATGAGCAACTCCAGATTTTTTAGAGTGAATTGAAGCGCCTCCTAAATCTTCCGCAGAAATATCCATAAACATAACAGATTTTACAACTTTTGGTCCTGTGATAAAAAGCTGACTAATCTGATCAACTGCAAAAATAAAATCTGTAATTCCAGGAGAATAAACTGCCCCCCCTGCACAAGGACCAGCAATAATAGAAATCTGTGGAACTGAACCTGAGGCACGAACATTCTGATAGAACAAATCGCCATATCCGCAAAGGGCATCAACGCCTTCCTGAATTCGCGCTCCACCCGAATCATTAATTCCGATTACAGGGCAACGAGCTTCTATAGCTTTGTCAATTAATTCTGCAATTTTTTTACCGTGCATTAATCCTAAAGAGCCACCCTGAACTGTAAAATCCTGAGCGTAAACGGCAACTTTTCTGCCATTGATTGTACCAAATCCTGTGATTACACCATCATAAGGAATATCTTTTTTTTCCATTCCGAAGCTTGTACAGTTGTGACGAACTCCAGAATAAATTTCCATAAACGAATCTTTGTCGCAAAGTTTGTTAATTCTTTCGATTGCGTGGAATTTTCCTTTTTCGTGTTGCTTTTCAACATTGTATTCCATACTAATAACTCCTGCATTTATTTTATTTATGCACAAATTTATTCTATCATTAAATGGAAATAATAGTCAATTATGACAAATTAAAAAAAAATGTCAAAAATAAATTGAAAAAAGAAATTTAAATTTTAAGAATTGGATTATAAAATCGCTTCGAAAAAAAATTATGTTGAAAAAAGGGCCTAAAGCGCAAAAAAAAGATATTGTGTAAGATTTGTATTCGTTGCTCGACAGTATAAAAAAAATGCGTTCAGCATTTTTGTCGGGCAAGCGGTACACCATCTGGAAC
>CAVHIX010000046.1:9765-12277 GCA_963636135.1 Anaerovoracaceae bacterium | reverse complement strand
ATTACGGAATTTTTAAAACTGAAGACAAAAAAAGAATTTCAATTGTAAAAAATAAATTAAAGTGATAGTATTTAGTCATTCCAACTTTAATTTTTAGAGGTCTTCAAAATGTTTTATTCTGAACCTACAGATTTAGCAATTATAGCATGCCCTGGCGGAGAAGCCTTTGCAGATGCTGTAATTAGTCATCTGAAACACATTTATAAACACCGTTTTTCTTTGAAAAGTGATGCAATCAACAAAAATTATGAAATCGCAAAAGACGAATTAATCAGCAAAATTAATTTAGAAAGCGATTTGTATTCTCCTGATATCGCTGTAAAAAATTCTACAAACAGATATCGCGAACCACGATTTAAGGTTGATACAACTTTTACATATTTTGCAAATGGTGAATTTAAAACAGAAATCAACGAATCAATCCGCGGAAAACAGGTTTATATTTTCCAGGATGTTGAAAATCACGAAGTTTTAAGTTTAAATGGCGGAAAAAACAAACTTTCACTTTCTGTAAACGATCATGTAATGGGTCTTTTAGTCACAATTGATGCTGTTCGTCAGGCTGGAGCTGCAACAATCACTTTAGTTGTTCCGGTTTATCCTTATAGTCGTCAGCACAAAAAGAAGGGAAGAGAAGGCCTTACAGCTGCAATGCTCGGTCATGTTTACGAAATGCTTGGAGTTTCTAGAATCATTACTTTGGATATTCATAGCCGCGAAATCGTAAACGCATTTAACACAATCAATCTTGAAAATCTTCACGCAAGTTACCAGATTATTCGTGAATTAGGAAAAATTGTAGATTTAACTGGTAAAAAAGAAGAATTAGTTGTTGTAAGCCCAGATACAGGCGCAATCGACAGAAATAAATTCTATGCTTCAGGTTTAAAACTTCCTTTGGCAATGATTTACAAGGAACGAGATTATTCGGTTGTAACTCAGAATGCTAACGAAACAAATATTAAATCTGTAAAACTTTTAGGCGATGTTAAAGGAAAAGTTGCATTCCTTGCCGACGATATGCTTGGAACTGGCGGAACTTTATTAAAAGCTATGTCGTTCTTAAAAGAAAATGGTGCTACAAAAGTAATCGCTGCAATCAGTTTGCCGTTCTTTACAGGAAACGCAATCGAACTTTTCGACGAAGCATACAAAAAAGGATTGTTCTACAGAATTATCGGAACAAACGCTGTTTACCACGAAGAACTTTTAACAAAAGAATGGTATATTTCAACTGATGTTTCGGGGTTGTTCGCAAATGTTCTTACTCGAATTCATCATAATCAGTCAATCGGAAAATTGCTTGACAATCGTTCAATTATCGAAAAAATTGTAAAATCTGTTGAACAAAACGATTCTCAAGAAAAATAATTTTGAATTTTCTTTGTGTTGATATTGGAACCACTTCAGTTAAAGTCGGAATAATTTCTGACAGCGGCGAAGTGGTTTCTTTTTTCAGTAAAAAATTAGACTTTTCTCAAAAAGATTTTATCGCGCTAGAATGGATTAAAGTTTTTATTCAGGCGTGCGAAGAATTAAATCTTAAAAATACAAAAATTGAAAGCATTTGCGTAAGCGGAAACGGGCCGACCATTTGTGCGCAAAACGGAAAAACGCTTTTGTGGAATGAAGAAATTGAATCCTTAAATATTCAAACAAAATCTCTTTTTATTCCGCGGATTTTGGCGTTTAAAGATAAATATAAATCAGATTTTGAACAATCGAATAAAATTTTTTCTGGTCCTGAATTTTTTGTTTTTTGCCTTACAGATTTGAGCGTGACTTTTTTGCCGGAAGAGCGATTTTTGCCGGCGTATTGGACCGTTTCAGAATTAGAAAAATTTGATATTCCTGCAAAAAAAATCCCAGATTTTGTAAAAACGGGCACTGTTGTTGGAAATCTCAATAAAAAATTTGCTGAAATTTTGGGCCTTTCTTACGATGTAAAAATTGTTGCCGGTGCTCCGGATTTTGTGGTTGCGCTGATTGGAACAAATACGCTTTTTCCGGGGGCAATTTGCGACCGTTCGGGCTCTAGCGAAGGAATAAATTTCTGTTCTCCAGTTCCGGTTTTTTGTGATGGCGTTCGGACTTTGCCGAGCGTTATTCCGGGCCTTTGGAATTTGAGCATTTTAATAGAAAAAAGTGGTTCTTTAATTGACGATTTTAAAAATCAGATTGAAAAAATAGAAAATAAAAATATTTCGTACAAAGAAATTATTGATTTTGCGTTTGAAGATAAAAATTCTGAAGGCTGGCGGATTTTGTCAGTTCTTGGGGAAGAAGTTTTTAATGCGGTAAAAACGATTCGTGAAGTTGCCAAAAAAAATAATTTATCAATAAATGATTTTATGACGGTAACGGGCGGGCAGGCTAACAGCGAAAAATGGCTTTTAAAAAAATCCGCAGAAAGTAAAATAAATCTTGCTATTCCTCGTTTTTTTCACAGTGAACTTTTGGGGGATGCGGTTTTGTCGCTGGTTGCTCTAAATAAATCTGAAAACTTAAATAC
>CAVHIX010000046.1:0-9755 GCA_963636135.1 Anaerovoracaceae bacterium | reverse complement strand
TTAAATACGGCGGCAAATAAAATCTGTAAAATTCAAAAAGTGATTAAATGTGCTGAAGAAAATCTAAAATCGTCGTATAAAATTTATAAAATCCCGCAAAATTTAAAAACGATTATTTTTGATATTGATTCGACTTTGTACACAAGTCCTCGTTACGCTTTTGAGCAGGTTGACATTCAGATTCGGCATATTGCAAAGGAAAAAAATATTGAGCCGTACATTTTGCGAAACGAAATCAGCGAATTTAGAAAAAATTGGAAAATGAAAAATGGCACAAAAATTAGTTTGGGAAATACGCTTCTTCATTTTGGCGTTCCAATCGAAAAAAGTATTCAGATGCGCGAAAATCTTTTGGAGCCTAAAAATTTTTTACAAAAAGATTTACGACTTCGTGAAACGATTTTAAAATTGAAAGAAAAATTTAATTTAATCTGCGTTACGAATAATCCTGTTCTGCCGGCAAAAAAAACGCTTGAGGCACTGGGGATTTTAGATTTAATTCCGGATGTAGTGGGCCTTGACACTTGTAAAAAGTCAAAACCTGCCCGCGAACCGTTTGACCTTGCTTCAAAAATTACAAATTCTAAATATTGTGAGATTTTGAGTGTTGGAGACCGGTTTGATATGGACCTTTCGCTTCCATTACAGATGGGGATGGGCGGAATTTTAGTTAGCGGCGTAAAAGATGTGTATCAATTGCCACAGATATTAATTGAAAAAAATTAAAAAATGTGATATTTTAAGGTCGTGCGTTCGACTCGCTCGTATGACTTTAAATTTTTTTTAATGCGAGTCGAAAATTTGAGCCTGTAGCTCAGCTGGATAGAGCGTTCGCCTCCTAAGCGAAAGGTCGTGCGTTCGACTCGCATTAGGCTCATTACAAAATAAAAGTGCCACTCCAAAACTGAAGTGGCATTTTTTTTAGAATAGGCCTGAAATTATTCCGTCGTCGTTTACATCGATATTTTCTGCGGCTGGAACTTTTGGAAGTCCTGGCATTGTCATGATGTCACCGGCGAGGGCGACTACAAATCCTGCTCCAGAATAAAGTTGAACATCGCGGATTGGGAAAACATAATCTTTTGGGGCGCCGATTAATTTTGGATCGTGGCTGATTGAATTCTGGGTTTTTGCAACGCAGATTGGAAGATTTTTGTATCCCTGATCTTCGAATGATTTTAATTTTTTAAGCGAAGTGCCCTGAAATTCTACAGAAGAAGCGTGATAAATTTCTGTTGCGATTTTCTGAATCTTTTCCTGCAAACTTAAAGAATCTTCGTATAAATAATGGAATGAAGAAGGCTTTTCGGTGATTTTGCAAACTTCTTCTGCAAGTTCTGTTGTGCCTTCGCTTCCTTTGCCCCATCCTTCACATAAAATTGCTTTTGAACCGTTTTCTTCGCAGAGTTTTTGGAGCAAACTGATTTCTTCGTCTGTGTCTGTAACAAATTTATTTACGGCAACAATTGAAGGCACTCCAAATTTTGAAATATTTTGAATGTGCGCTTTTAGATTTTCAAATCCTTTTTGCAAAGCCTGGCAATCTGGTGTTGAAAGTTCAGTTTTTGCTTTTCCGCCGTGCATTTTTAACGCTCGAATTGTTGCAACGATTACAACTGCATCCGGTGAAAGGCCTGCTGAACGGCATTTAATGTCCATAAATTTTTCTGCGCCTAAATCAGCTGCAAATCCGGCTTCTGTTACAACATAATCCCCAAGGGCTAGGGCACATTTTGTAGCATTTACGGAATTACAACCGTGTGCAATGTTTGCGAAAGGCCCTCCGTGAACGAAAACTGGATTTTTTTCGAGTGTCTGAACAAGATTCGGGCGGATTGCGTCTTTTAATAAACTTGCAACGGCGCCTGTACAATTCAAAGAACCGAATTTTACATCTTCTTTGTTGTAATTTTTTGCAATCGTGATATTTGAAATTCGTTCTTTTAATTCAGAAATTGAGCCAGACAAACACAAAATCGCCATAATTTCTGAAGCGACTGTAATTTGAAAATGGTCTTCGCGTGGAGTTCCGTCTGTGCGGTTTCCGAGCCCTGAAACGATATTTCGTAACTGGCGGTCGTTCAAGTCAACACATCTTTTCCATGAAATTGTGCGCGGGTCGATTGAAAGTGCGTTTCCCTGCTGAATGTGATTGTCGATTAATGCTGCGATTAAATTGTTTGCCGCTGTGATTGCGTGAATGTCGCCTGTAAAATGAAGATTTATGTCTTCCATTGGAACGATTTGTGCGTATCCACCCCCGCAAGCGCCGCCTTTAATTCCAAAACAAGGGCCTAATGAAGGTTCTCGTAATGCGATTACGGCCTTTTTCCCGATTTTGTTGAGACCGTCTCCAAGCCCGATTGAAACAGTTGATTTTCCTTCGCCAGCTGGAGTTGGTGTGATTGCAGTTACCAAAATTAATTTTCCGCGAGTTTTAGGATTTTCTGCCTTTTTTTGAAGTTCGCGTAATTTTTTCATAGAAATTTTTGCTTTGTATTTTCCGTAGAGTTCTAAATCGTCTTCCGTTAGTCCGATTTTTTGAGCAACTTCTTTAATCGGAATCATTACATTTTTCTGTGCGATTTCAATGTCTGTCATTTTATACCTCTGATTCTTAAAGTGAATTTATTTCCTGTTGTGTCAAAACTCTGTATTCGCCAAGTTTTAGATTTTCGTCTAATTTTAGTGTGCCGATTGCGATTCGTTTTAAATATACAACTTCATTTTGAACCGCTTTGAACATTCTTTTTACCTGGTGAAATTTTCCTTCCGAGATTTTTAAGATGCATTCGTTTTCAGAAAGCCATTCGATTTTGGCGGGTTTTAATTCGGCCCCATTTTCGTTTCCTTCCGGGGGAATAAAAATGCCTTCTTCAAATTTTTGTGCGATTTTCTGCTGATTTTCTAAAGACTCATTATTCGAAAGTCTAACAAAATACGATTTTTCAAGATGCGTTTTTGGCGAAATAATTGTATGCGTTAATTTTCCGTCGGTTGTAAAAAGCAAAAGACCTTCGGTGTCAATGTCGAGCCTTCCAACCAAGTGAAGATTTTCAAAAATCCAACCGGAACGATATTTTTCGTCGAGTAAATCAAAAACCGTTTGGTGAAGTCCGTCTTTATTTGCGCTTACAACATTTTGCGGTTTATTCATCATAAGATAAATATTTTTCTGAATTTGAATTTCTTCGCCGTCAATAAAAATTTTATCCGCATCAGGATTTACAAGAACTGATGAATCCGTAATCTGTTTTTCGTTTACAAAAATTTCTGAAAGACGCAATAATTTTTTTATTTCTTTTCGCGAGCCGTATCCTAAATGGCTTAAAATTTTGTCGATTCGTTCAAGGCTCATTGTCGTTCAGCCAAAGGAATATAAATTTTGGGTTCGCAGACATTTTTGTATGCTGGTCTGTAGATTCTTCCGCCGGCAACAACTTCTTCGATTCTGTGAGCGGCCCAACCTGCGATTCTGCTGATTGCAAAAATCGGTGTGTACAATTCGCGCGGAATATTGAGCATTGTGTAAACGAATCCGGAATAGAGGTCAACATTTGCACAGATTTTTTTATCCGAATGGTGAACTTCCATTAAAATTGCAGGGGCTAATTTTTCTACAGTTTTGTAAAGATTGTATTCGTCTAAAAATCCCATTTCTTTTGCAAGAACGCCAGCTTTTTCGCGTAATAAAAGGGCTCGAGGGTCGCTGATTGTGTAAACGGCGTGTCCCATTCCGTAAATTAAACCAGTTTTGTCGAATGCTTCTTTTTTTGCAATTTTGTACAAGAAAGCTTTAACTTCGTCTTCATCGGCCCAATTTTTTACATTTGCCTTGATTTCGTCCATCATTTCAACAACGCGAATATTTGCACCCCCGTGTCTGCGGCCTTTTAAGGAACCTACGGCAGCTGCAATTGCTGAATATGTGTCTGTATCCGCAGAAGAAACGACATGAACGGTCAAAGAAGAATTGTTTCCGCCCCCGTGTTCAGCGTGTAAAATCAATGCAAGGTCGAGAATTTCTGCTTCGAGTTTTGTGTATTTTCCGTCCGGGCGAATTAAATGCAAAAAGTTTTCTGCAGTTGAAGCGTCTGGCAACGGATTGTGAATAAAAAGACTTTTGTTTTCGTAATATCGTCTGCGAGCCTGGTAACCGTATGCCGCAAGGGTAGAAAAACGGGCAATCAGTTCGATACATTGTTTTAAAATATTTGCAAGGCTTCTATCTTCCGGATTTTCGTCGTAGGAATAGCAGGCCAAAACCCCGCGCGCAAGTTTATTCATAATATCCTGCGAAGGAGCTTTCATAATCATATCTTCTGTAAAATTTGGTGGCAAAACGCGACTTTGACCAATCAGCGTACGGAAATTATCTAATTCCTTTTGATTTGGTAATTCTCCAAAAAGCAAAAGATAAACGCACTGTTCATAACAATATTGGTCGTTTGATTCTGCGTCCCTTATTAAATCTACAATGTCATAACCGCGATATAAAAGTTTGCCAGGAACAGGGATTTTTTCTCCGTTTGGGCCAATATCGTATCCAACAACATCGCCGATTCGAGTAAGGCCTACAAGAACTCCAGTGCCATTTGCATTCCGTAATCCGCGTTTTACATCAAGTTTTGTATAAAGATCAGGATTGATAGGATCGTTCAACTGTGCGAGTTTTGAAAGTCTTGAAATGAATGTTTTTGGATTGAAATTTGCTTCCATGCGTGTTCCTTGATACATTTTTATTTTCTTACTATTATACAAATTATTTTATGGCGTTTCAAGTTTGTTTATATTTTTGCTGACTTTTTTACTTTAATTTTTTATACTGAAAATATGAATTTACAAAATATTATAATTGTTTTAGATCATCCTGATGAACCGCGAAATATTGGTTCGGCGTGCAGGGCAATGGCAAACAGCGATATAAAAAATCTTAGAATCGTCGGAAAAAAATCTGATTACGATGCTGAAAAAGTTGCAATTTTAGCGCTTCATGCTTTTTACATTTTTGAAAATGCAGAGTTTTTTGATTCAATAAAAGATGCCACAAAAGATTGTTCGGTTGCGTTTGGAACGACTCGTCGGCGTGGAAAATATCGAAAAGGAAAACTTCTTTTACCGGAAGAATGTGCAAAAACTGCAAATCAGATTACCGGAAATAAAAACGAAAATGGTGGGCGTGTGGCCTTAGTTTTTGGAAATGAACGCACTGGCCTTACTGATGAACAGTTTGAAGAATGTACAGATGGCGTTACAATTCCTTCTAGCAGTGAATTTGGTTCTTTAAATCTTTCTCACGCCGTTCAGATTATGTGTTATTCGCTTTTTAGGGAAAATACGCCTGAATACAAAGGTTTTACGCCTCTTAATCTTGAACGATTGGACAAAACTGTAGAAATAATCTGCCAAAATCTGCAGAAAATCGGATTTTTTAAAGTCGCTGGAAAATCTGATATGGAAAATTTCTGGCGCAGTATTCTTTCCCGGGCGTCATTATCAGAAGGGGAAGCGCAATATCTTGAAAAAATATTTTCAAAAGCCAGCGGATTAATCGGAAAATCTCAAAAAAATACAGAATCAGAAGTTTTAAGCTGATTTTTTAAATAATCTGTACCACAAAAGCAAAATGCAATATTTCAAGTACGGAAAAATTAAAAATAGTTTTAAAGGATTTTTTACGATTTCGTGATAAATTTCGTGTCCTTTTGCAAAAACTTCTTCGTCTACGCGCTTAATTCGTTTTGAAAAAATGCCCAAAACATCTTTGTAATACAAAAATATGCTGTTTGAAAACTGATTTTTGCGTTTGTAGACCCACAATTCTTTTTCTTTAAAACCTTCGCTCATTAAAACTAACGATGGTGACGATTTGTGAAGCGATTCGATAATTCGGCTTTCCCAGGATTTTTGATAGTAGCCCGTGCATCGGCCGATGATTCTTAAATTCGGGAAAGTGTCTTTTACATTTTGTTCCGCGATTGAAAGTGTTTCTTTTCTGCCGCCTAAAAGATAGAGCGTTTTAAAATGCGAATCGAGCGTTGTTAAAATCTGAATTATAGTAGAAAACTGATTGTAACGAACTGGAATTTCTTTTTTTAGAAATTTTGCACCGCGTAAAATGCTTTTTGAAACCGGCAAAATTAAATCCGCGTTTTTTATACATTCTGAAAATTCGTTTTTTGTGTGGCGAGCTTTTAAAAGTCCCCAGATATTTAAAAATACGATTTGTTTTGTTCCCGGTTTGTCTAAAATTTTTAAAATCTGCGATTCTAATTCTTCAATCGGACAAATGTCAACTGGAACGCCTAAAATATTTATTCTGTGGATTGCCATTCTGATTTCTCCAAAAGTATTGCCTGAACTGCAGCGATTCCGTAAAGGCTTGCCGTTTCACATCTCAAAATATTTGTGTCAAAGTGAACGGGAAAAAAGTTTGATTTTTCAAGAAGACAGATTTCGTTTGGGCTGATTCCGCCTTCGCTTCCTACCGCAATTGCTACTTTTTTTATATCGGCGATTTTTAAAATTTTATGAAGCGATTTGGAATTTTCTTTTCGTTCGTATAAAACGATTCCTGGGGCGTTTTGTTCTTTCCACATTTTGCAGGCGTTTTCGAGAGGCTGGGGTGGTAAAACTTCAGTTTCAATTGGGGAACCGCTTTGCTGCCTGGCTTCTTTTACGATTTTTAAAATCCGTTCTTTTTTAGAAGAAGAAAGGCTTTCTACGCTGCTTTTTTGCGAATATTCTGAAATTACAGGAATTACGAATTTTACGCCACATTCTGCTGCCTGCCGGATTATTAATTCCATTTTTGCCGGTTTTGAAATGAATGCAAAAAGGTATAATTCCGGAAGAATAGATTTTTCAATTTCCTGGGCCGTTGTTCCGCGGGTTAGGGATTTATTTTCGGTTTCTGCGCAAATTTGAAGTTTTAAAATTTTTTGTTTTTCAAGGATTGTGCAAACGGTACACTGAACCAAAGTTGAATCCGGAAAACGAACATTAATCATATCCCCGATTTTTGCCCGCAAAACTTGCCTGAAATAGCGAAAATCTTTTTCTTTTATAGAGATTATTCCGTCTTTGTCCGGAAATTCTTGTGAAATAAATTGTCTCATCTTATTGTTTCAGTTTTTATTTCAGATTGGGCTTCTTCTTGCAATTCTTTTAAAGTTTTTGTAGTTGCCAAAAGATTTTTAAAATCCTTTTTGTGTAGAATTTCCAAAGCGGCGTTCAACTGAATGTCGTAATCTAAATCGTAAATGTGATTTGATTCAAAACGCCAAATCTGCATACGAATCAATCTTCTTAAAAGGCGAATGTCTAAATCGTAATCTTTTTTAAGATTTTCCGCATAAGAAGCGATTTGTTCTTCTGTTAATTTTGGATTTTCTTCAATAATTTTGTCGATTTTTGCAGATTCCATCAAAGCCGAATATGCTTTTTCCTGTGCTTCAGTTAAATCCGGGTATTTTACTTCTAAATCCGGCGGAATTCCGATTTTGTCAATATTTGTGTCGCTCGGAGTGTAATATCGGGCAATCGTCATTTTAATCGCTTCATCGTCGCCAAGCGGAATTACCTGCTGAACTGAGCCCTTTCCGTAAGTGCGCTGACCTACTAGGTACGCTAAATGATTATCTTTTAATGCCCCAGAAAGAATTTCTGATGCCGAAGCGGAACCTTTATTTATTAAAACAACGATTGGAATATCTTTTACGACTGTAGTTTCTGGTTTTGCCGTGAAAACGGAATTTTCATTTGGAAGACGGCTTTTTGTAGAAACGATAGGGCCTTCATCAATGAATTTGTCGGCAATGTCGGCAACGCTTGTAATCAGTCCTCCCGGATTGTCGCGTAAATCGATTATTAAACTTTTGTAATTCTGATTTTTAAAATCGTCTAATGCTTCCTGAACGCGACTTGGAGTGTCTGGTGTAAACTGAATTATTCGTAAATATCCGGTTTCATTAATCATTGTGTGTTTTACAGTCGGAACTTCGATTAAAGCACGAACTAAAGTTGCATTGAATTTTACATTTTTTCCGCGAAGTACAGAAACTGTAACTGATTTTCCAACTTCACCGCGAAGACAATCTAAAACTTCCTGCATTGTCATTGGTGCGGTTGGTTTTCCGTCGATTTCTGTAATGTAATCGCCCGCTAAAATTCCGGCTTTTGCCCCCGGCGAATCTTCTAGAGGGGAAGCGACTTCTACATACGCAGGTTTTCCGTTTTTGCTTTCTAGAGGTTTACTGATTGTTAGGCCCACTCCGCCAAAATTTCCGGTTGTAGTATCGCTTAAATCACGCATTGTCTGATGGTCTAAATACAAAGTGTAAGGGTCATCGAAAGCTGACATAAGGCCCTTTAAGGCACCTTCGTATAATTTTTTATTTTCAGTTTCGTCTACATAATTTTGCTGAACGAATTCAAAAATCTGATTTAATTTTCGTAAATATTGAAAGTTTGAAAGTTTTTCTGGAGTGCTTTGTGCAAAACATCTGGAAGTTGTAAATCCGGCACAAAAAATAACTAAAGTGCCTAAAATTGTCTTAAAAAAGTTCTTGTTAAATCGCATAGTTTGATTTTATTCCAATAGAATAAAAATTGCAATTATAATATAAAAGTGTTATGATTAAATATTGAAATTTTCAAAAATCTTTCTATGTAAGTAGGAATTATGCCTCTTTTTATCAATTATCCGAGTTTTATTCACCCTGAAGTTTTTCCTGGAGTTCCGTTTTTAGGGCTCATTCGCTGGTACGGTTTGATGTACATTTTTGCATTCGCTTTTGCATATCTGATTTTAAAAAAAGTTACAAAAGAAGGAATGTTACAGGATAAAGGCCCTTCCGCTAAAAAAATCACTGACGACGATGTTGTAAATTTTTTGTTCACGGGAATCGTTTTTTTGCTGATTGGGGCAAGATTGGGGTCAGCTTTAATTTATGACACAACAGGAATTTACCGTGAAAAACCATATTTAATCTTTTGGCCGTTCAATGAAGACGGAAAGTTTACAGGGCTTGCCGGAATGAGTTACCATGGCGGATTTATCGGCGGTTTAATCGGAATGATTGTGTGGTGCTGCATTAAAAAAGAACGGATTTTTAAATGGGTTGACGCGATGGTCGTTGCAATTCCATGCGGATACACTTTTGGTCGCTTAGGAAATTTTTTAAACGGCGAACTTTACGGAAGAATCACTCAAAAACCGTGGGGAATAGTTTTCCCGGATGCAGAAAAATTTTCTACAAAATTGCAGTGGGTTCAGGATTTTTGTTCTCAGATTGGAATGAATATTGAAGGGCAGAATTTTGTAAATCTTCCGCGCCACCCAAGTCAGTTGTACGAAGCATTTTTTGAAGGCGTTGTTTTGTTTTTAGTTCTGTTCTTTTTGCGAAAACATAAAAAATGGGACGGAATGCTTTCAAGTATTTATATGGGTGGTTATGGCCTGGTAAGATTTTTTATTGAATATTTCAGGCAGCCGGATGCGGAATTGGGCTTTAGAAACAGTTCAGATTCGCAGATTTATTTAAATAATTCGCTTTTAAACTTTTCAACTGGTCAGATTTTGTGCCTTATAATGATTTTTGGTTCAATTGCGCTCGCTTTGGGAACTTATTTTTACTATAAAAATAAAGATTCAAAATAAAAACAGGAAAATTATGCCTCAAAAAAATAAAAATTCTTCAAATTCAAAAAAGAATAAAAGTGTATTTGCGATTTTTGTTTCGTATGTTCTGCTT
>CAVHIX010000045.1:0-12289 GCA_963636135.1 Anaerovoracaceae bacterium | reverse complement strand
AATATATTGAAGCAATTTTCGCGAAACTTTTGCACTGAAAAATTCTTTTTTTTGCAAAGTTTTAAAAAACAAAAAATACGCACTGATTGCCGAAAATAAAATACTAATTGGAAATGAAATCAACGAAATATCAAACGAAAATGACAAAGTTGTAAGCGAAAACAAAACGGTACTTACAAGGCATACAAAAATTGGAATTCTAATTTTGTTCATTACTCGATTTTATAAAAAATCCCTTTTTTTTACAACATTTAAAAAGTTTATATATAATTTTTTATAAATTTTTTCCGATAATCAGATTATGAAAAGAAAATTTGCAATTTTTTCTATAATTTTAACTTTTTTCGCTTTTAATTCTTTTGCAGAAATTTCAAAAATCGACGAATACGATTACAAAACGCTCGTTCTTTCTATCGGGCATCCTTCTGAACCGCTTGTAAATGAACAAACTATAATTTTTACACAGGAAAATAAATTTAGATTCGCCGGAATTGCATTTGATTTTGAAGATTATAAAACAATTCACCCATATCAAATTCGAAAAACTGAAGACGAACAAGGAAATGTTACAAATTCTGTAATGTTTTTTATCCTTGAAAAACCTGAAAACATTGAAAAAATCTGTTACCGAGTAATTTTAGACGGATTATGGACTGTTGACCCTACGAATTCAAAAAATGTTTACGATTCAAAAACGGGTCTTTGCCTTTCAGTTTTAAATATTCCAAAAACCGAAAATGATTTAACTGAACACACAAAAGACGATTCAGTTCATTTTGTTTACAATGGAGAGCCCGGAAAAACGATTCGCCTTGCTGGGAATTTTACAAACTGGGATTCCTGGATTTACACCTTGAATGAAACTCGCCCCGGATTTTACGAATTATTTCTTCATCTTCCGGAAGGAACATATTATTACAATTACTATTCCGGATTCGATTCATTCCAAGACAAAACGAACCCGAACAAAGTTTACACCCAAGATGGAAAAGTTCTTTCTGTAATAAATATTAACTAATTATTTAAAGAACGAACCTAATTTGCTCATATCAATATTTGAAGCTCCAAGCTGATTCATAAGTCGGCCTTGCAAACCTTTATTTCTTGAAAGCTTTTTCATTGTGAGTTTTGTTTTTTCAAATTGTTTTATAAGTTTATTTACATCGGCAACAGAAGTTCCGGAACCTTTTGCAATTCTTTTTCGGCGGCTTGGTCCAATAATCAAATGATTTGCCCGTTCCTTTTTTGTCATCGAAAGAATGATTGCTTCCTGTTTTTTCATTCCGCTTAAATCAACATTCTGATTTGCCATTCCAGGAATCATATCGATTAAAGACTGCATTGAGCCCATTTTTTTAACCTGCTGAAATTGTAAAAGCATATCTTCGAGCGTAAACTCGTTTTTTGCCATTTTTTTCTGCAATCTTTCAGCTTCTTGGGCATCGACCGTTTCCTGGGCCTTTTCAACAAGCGAAACGACATCGCCCATTCCCAAAATTCGACTTGCAATTCTGTCCGGATGGAAAGGTTCAAAATCTTCTGTTTTTTCGCCAGTACCAATGAACAAAATCGGTTTTCCAGTAATTGATTTTAAAGAAAGAGCCGCACCACCACGAGCATCAGAATCGAATTTTGTTAGAATTACACCAGAAATTTCTAACTGCTCGTCAAAAGTTTTTGCAATATCAACGGCATTCTGACCCGTCATAGAATCGGCAACCAAAAGTGTTTCATCTGGCTTTAACGATTTTTTAATTTTTACAAGTTCCGCCATCATTTCTTCATCAATCTGAAGACGACCAGCGGTATCAATAATTAAAGTGTCATACTGATTTTTTTTGGCAAATGCTAACGCTTCTTCTGCATTTTTTACGGCATTTTTAGAATTTTCTTTAAAAACCGGAACGCCAATTTTTTCACCCAAAACAGAAAGCTGTTCAACGGCTGCAGGACGAACCAAATCACAAGCAGCTAAAATCGGACGACGACCTTCTTTTTTTAATCGAGCTGCAAGTTTGTGGGAAGCAGTTGTTTTTCCGGAACCTTGCAAACCAATCATCAAAATTACAGAAGTTGTGTCAGGGCCCTTTAAATGCAAATCCTGTTTTGTATCCCCGAGCATTGCAACAATTTTATCGTGAACGATTTTTATAAATTGCTGACCAGGATCTACCGCGCGCAGAACTTTTTCGCCTTTTGCTTCTTCTATAGTGCTATTTACAAATCTGCGAACGACTCTTAAGTTTACATCGGCTTCCAAAAGGGCCATTTTAATTTGTTCTACAGATTCTTCAATATTTTTTTCTGTAATTTTAGATTTTCCGCTGATTGAGCGAACAATATCACTAAAAGTATTTGTTAATTTTTCTAACATTTTTAAACCTTTTTACATAACATAATTTGCAGATTTTACAAGAAGTTCGTTCAAAAATTCCAACGGTTTTACTTCTTTGTTTAAAATTCTGTACAAACCATCACAAATTGTAAGTTTTAAACCTTTTTTTTCTGCAATCTGATGAATATATTTACAAGCAACCGCACCTTCAGAAAGATAGCCAAGTTTTCCAATATTTTTGATTAAATCGTCTAAATCTGAAAACTGCGAAAGAATATCTTTTTTAATTATATCCTGACCAAATCTTCTGTTGCGGCCAAATTTACTTTTACAAGTAACATCCAAATCGCCAACCCCAGAAATTGAAGTAAATGTTTCAGGATGAGTTGCCCCCATCGCCATTCCGAGCATCTGAATTTCGTTTAGGCCCGCAGCGAACAAAAGACTTTCTGTATTATCACCAAAGATTTTAGAATTTTCTGCGATTGCGTCCAATGCCCCATAAACAACGGCAACGACATTTTTTGCAGCGGCACAAACCTGAACACCAATTATATCAAAACTTGAAAACGGCATAATTCCAGGAACTTTTAAAAGCTCACGAACTTTAATTGAATTTTTAGGATTTTCACAGGCACAAATTAAACCGGTAAGTTTTCCCATTGCAACTTCTTCTGCGTGGCTAGGGCCTGCAACATAAACTGTACAGCCTTTATAAATTTCTGGAAGTTCACTTTCAATCGTTTCAAGAACAAGTTTTGGACCATCCGCAGAAGGCACGAATCCTTTTGTTAAAGCGGCAATTATTGTTGAACCATCTGCAATGCTTGGAACATCTTTAATCTGCTTAATTGTACTTGCCAAAAATAAAGAAGGAGATGCAATAATCAAAAATTCTTTACCAGTCGCAACTTCAATAATATCGTTCGAAACTGTCAAATTTTCTGAAAGTTTGTATCCTGGTAAATATCGTTTATTTTCATGTTCGTTATTAACAGAATCTTTAACTTCTTTTTCTAATGCCCACATAGAAACTTTATTTCCACCGTTAGCAAGAGCTTGTGCAAGACCTGTTCCCCACGCTCCACCACCAAGAACACCAATAGATTTTGATTGCATAAAATACCTTCTTAATTTAGATTTTGACTTTATTAAATCCAGGAAGCCAAATTATCATTCCAGTCGATTAATTCAGATTCTTTAAAGAAAAGATTAATTTCGCGTTCTGCACTTGTGTCACTGTCAGATGCGTGAATAATATTTACATTTGTATGCATTCCGTAATCACCACGGATTGTTCCAGGAACTGTATCGCTGGCTTTTGTAGGACCCACTAATTTTCGCACAAGATTTACACAATCATCACCCTGCCAAACCATTGCAACAACCGGTGCCGAAGTAATATAAGAAGTCAATTCACCAAAAAACGGCTTTTCTTTGTGTTCAGCATAATGTTTTGAAGCAAGTTCATTGTCAATCTGCATTAATTTAAGACCGATTAATTTAAGGCCCTTTTTTTCAAATCTAGAAATAATTTCACCAACAAGACGGCGATTTAATACGCCAGGTTTTAACATTGTAAAAGTTCTACTCATAATTTTTGATTATAACTCATTAATCAGGATAATTCAATTAAAATTATAAAGTACGAAATTCAAAAACGATTTACAAAAAATCACGATTTTTGAAGTGCTGATTTTACTTCCAAAATTACAGAATCCGGAGTTGAAGCGCCAGCCGTAATGCCAACCGATTTTAACTTAAAAAACGATTTTGGAATTTCTGTATAATTTTCGATTAATTTTGCATTTTTGCAGAGATTTTTTGCCGTTTCAAAAAGACGCTTTGTATTTGCAGAATTTTTTCCACCGACGATTAAAACGCCTTCAACTTTCGGGCACAATCTTATAAGCGAATCCTGCCGTTCTTTTGTAGCCGGACAAATTGTATTCATAATTTTTACAGATGGATTTTTTTTCAACAGGATTTCAGAAATTTTTTCAAATTCACTTGGGGAAAAAGTTGTCTGACTTAAAAAAAGAGAAGATTCGTCAGATTTTTCAAAAACAAACGATTGGGCATCAGAAGAATTTTCGATTAAAGCAAAATTTTTTCCGGCATAACCTTGAATTCCTTTTACTTCACCATGATTTTTATCCCCTGCCAAAACGATTTTAAATCCCTTTTTTGAAAATTTTTGAACATTTTTTTGACTTGCTAAAACTCGCGGGCAAGTTGCATCGATTATCACGCATTCTTTTTGGTTCAATTCCTGTAAAACCTGCGGGCAAACTCCATGCGCCCTGATTATCACAACCGAACCGTTTTTAATAGAAGAAATTTGCTCTTCTTCCACGATTTTTAATCCCTTTTCAGCAAGAAAATTCAATGCCGCCTGATTATGAATCAAAGGTCCAAGCGAATAAACTTCTTTTTGCGAATAAAAATCCAGGGCACTCACCGCTTTTTCCATCGCACGCCGAACACCCATACAATATCCTAAAACATCTGCAACAATTACTTCCATACAAAAATTATAAATTTTATAACTGAAAAACGCAATTCTCTAAAACTATGTTTAAATGCAAATTTTAAACCTTGAACTTTCACACGGATTTTATATTTTAAAATGTTATTGAACATTATTAATCTGAATATTATAATTTATTCTTATATAATGTAAATTTGAATTTGGAGAAAACAATGGAAAACGAAAAACTACAAACAATTCGACACTCTTGCGCACATGTTATGGCAGAAGCAATTCTTCACTTGTATCCTGGCACAAAAATTGCTATTGGTCCTGCAATCGACAATGGATTTTATTACGATTTTGAATTTCCAACTACCACCAAATTTACAGAAGAAAATTTTAGCGCTGTAGAAAAAGAAATGCGCAAAATCTTGTCTGATGATCATCAATTTATTCGAAAAGAAGTTTCAAAACAGGAAGCCCTAAATCTTTTTAAAGATCAGCCTTACAAAATCGAACTTATAAACGACCTCCCAGAAGGCGAAACAATTACAACTTACGAACAAGACGGATATTTAGATTTATGCCGAGGCCCTCATGTTTCTTCTACAAAAGAAATCAACGGTCAGGCATTCTGTTTGAATAAAATCGCTGGTGCTTATTGGCGTGGGGATTCAAATCGTGCAATGCTCACTCGAATCTACGCACTCTGTTTTGAAAAACCAAACGATTTAAAAGAATATTTAAATATGCTAAAAGAAGCTGAAAAACGCGACCACAGAAAAATCGGTGTTGAAATGGATTTATTCCACTTAGACCCTGAAGATCCAGGTCAGATTTTCTGGCACCCAAACGGATGGACAATTTACACAACAATTCAGGATTATATGCGTAAACAGGTTCGCCGCGACGGATATCTTGAAGTAAATACACCTGCAATTATGCCTCGAAGTTTGTGGGAACGCTCTGGTCACTGGGGCCATTACCAAAAAAATATGTTCATTACAGAATCAGAAAAACGACTTTTTGCAATCAAACCAATGAACTGTCCGGGCGCTCTCGAAGTTTTCAAAAGCCGACAGAGATCTTACAAGGATTTACCGCTCCGTTTAGCAGAATTTGGTCACGATGTTCGAAATGAACCAAGCGGAACTTTACACGGAATTATGCGCGTTCGAGGTTTCGTTCAGGATGATGGACACATTATTTGTACAGAAGAACAGGTTTCTTCAGAAGTTGCAAAATTCTGTAAATTGCTCAAAAAAGTTTACCACGATTTCGGATTCGATGATCTTGTTGTAAAATTTTCTACAATGCCAGAAGACCATGTTGGTGATCTTCAAACTTGGGAACGAGCAGAAAAGGCCCTTTCCGATGCGTGCCACGAAGCCGGTCTTGAATACGAAATTCAGCCAGGAGAAGGCGCTTTCTACGGTCCAAAACTCGAATTCAAACTTTTTGACTGCTTAGGCCGAGAATGGCAGTGCGGTACAATTCAGGCGGATTTCCAACTTCCTTCTGCAGAACGATTAGACGCAACTTATATCGGACCTGATAACCAAAAACACCACCCTGTAATGCTCCACCGTGCAATTTTAGGTTCAATGGAACGATTCTTGGGAATCTTAATCGAAAACTTTGCAGGCGCATTCCCAACATGGCTCAGTTTTGAACAGGCGGCAGTTGTTCCGGTTTCAAATAATTTTGATGAATACGCTCAAAAAGTAAACGATATTCTTCTTCAGAATGACATTCGCTCAAATGCTTATCTTTCTGACGACAATATGCGAGCAAAAATCAAAGTTATCACAAAAGAACACAAAACTCCTTACATTCTGGTAGTCGGCGAAAACGAACAAAAAGAAGGAACTGTTACAATCAGATTCAGACAGTCAAGCGGACTTGAACAGAAAACTATGAAAATCGATGAATTTGTGGCATATGTAAAAGAAAAAACAGAAAGCCATGTAATCGGAATCTAATAAATGCAAGATGAAGAATACTACAAAATGATGCGAAACCAATACTCGCATCGTTTTGTAAAAAAAATTAATAAAGATTTTAAATATCAAGAATGGAATAATCATCAAGGCAAAGAAGATGCTCAAATGCTAGAAGAAAAATCTAACCTTGATGATTCTATTTCAGAAGACTTATCCGACTAAATCCTGGAAAAGTTTTAATACTTTGTCCGGGCAAGAATTTACACAAACCGAACAACTTGTACATTTTGAATAATCAATTCTAGGAATTCCAGAACTAACATCAATACACTGCTCAGGGCATTTTTTAGCACAAATTCCGCATTTAAAACAACCATTTGCACAATCTTTTTTAATCTGAGGTTTGTTATCGCTAAAACTTGAACAAAGTGCAATCGAACCTTTTGTATCTTTTTCAAGGATTTTAATAATCTTTTTAGGACAAGTTACGCTACATTTTCCACAGCCAACACATTTTGAATAATCAACAACCGGAAGACCATTTTCCCCCATGGAAAGAGCATCAAACGGGCAGGCTTTTACACAATCACCCAACCCAATACAACCGAACGCACATTTTTTAGTTCCGTTTATTGCAAGTTGAGCGGCTTTACAAGTTTTTACGCCATTGTAAATGCCTTTTTCTTTTGCACAATCTTTTGTTCCGTTACAAGCTAAAATTGCAACTTTTGGATGAACTTCACCAGCATTCACGCCAAGGATTTCAGCAATCTTTGTAGCACAACTTGCGCCCCCAGCAACACAACCGTCAGTCGGAACTTCGCCTTTTACAACTGCACCGGCAAAACTATCACAACCGGCCATTCCACAACCGCCACAGTTTGCACCACTTAAAACATCGCGAACAGCCTGAACTTTTGCATCTGTATCAACATGGAAAATCTTTTTAAATAATCCTAAAAGCAAACCCAACAAAAACGCGATTACAACCGCACATATAATCGTATATAAAATTAAATTCATTTTTACCACCTGAAATTAGCCAATCAATCCTTTGAAGCCTAAAAATGCAAGACTCAAAAGACTCGCCGCAACATACAAAATCGGAGTTCCTCTAAATGAAACTGGAATATTTGCCGTTTTCATACGATTTCTAACGCCGGACATAATTACCATACTCATCAAAAATCCCATTGCAGTTCCGAAAGCATAAACCAAACTTTGACCATAATTGTAATTTTTTGAAATACAGTTGATTGTAATTCCCAAAACCGCACAGTTTGTTGTAATCAATGCAAGATAAACGCCCATCGAATTGTAAAGACCAGGCGATTTTTTCTTTAAAAAGAATTCTACAAGCTGAACCAAAGACGCAATTACAAGAATGAAAAACAAAGTCTGCAAAAACTCAAGTCCCAGCGGAACCATAACAAATTTATACAAAGGCCATGTTACAGCAGTTGCAAGCATAATTACAAAAGTTGTTGCAAGCGCCATTCCGGTAGCTTTTTCAGTGTCATTCGTCATTCCGATAAACGGACAAATTGCCAAATACTGAATAAAAACGATATTATCAACAATTGCAGCTTTTAAAAATAATTGTAAAGTTTCAATCATTATTCAGCCTCCTGAACAGCTTTTTTATTTTTATTTTTTGCTGATTCTGCTTTAATTCTTTTTGCAAAAGTAACAATTGCCGCTAAACATCCGAATACCAAAAATCCGCCTGGTGCACTATTAAAAAGCCCGATTCTGTATTCTTCCGGGATAACATCGATTTTTAATGAAGTTCCAGCCATTAAAGTTCCGCCACCTAAAAGTTCACGAATAAACGAAATCAAAACTAAAACCATAGTGTAACCGATTCCCATTCCCAAAGCGTCCAAAACCGAAGAACCTACATTATTTTTTGACGCAAACGCTTCAACTCGACCCATAATAATACAGTTTACAACAATCAACGGCAAAAATACGCCAAGCGCAGAATACAAAGATTCAACATAAGCCTGCAGAATCAACTGAACAATCGTTGTAAAAGCCGCAATAATAATAATAAAAACCGGCAAACGAATCGCAGAAGGAATTAATTTTCTAAAAATACTGATTACAATTTCACTCATCAGAAGAACAAATGTCATTCCCAATCCCATACCAAGTCCGTTAAAAATGCTAGTTGTAACCCCCAGCGACGAACAAAGTCCAATATTTAACACCAAAAGCGGATTTTCTTTTATAAATCCGTTTGTAAAAGTCTGTAAATGCTTATTCATTTATTTCTCCTGATAGATTTTCAGAAAAATATTTTAAAATAACCGAAGTTCCGTAATTTACAAGTTCCCCAACCGCGTGGCTTGTAATTGTTGCCCCAGAAATCGAATCAAAATTTGCTCCATTTGAAAAACCTGATTTCGCATCTTTTCCTGTAAACTGATCGTAAAAAGTTTTTCCAGAAGGAAGAATAAAAGTCGGGTCATTCGCTTTTAGGCCAAATCCCGGAGAATCAGAAAGTTCCAAAAATTGCAAACCAGAAATTGTACCGTCAGTTTTTACGCCGACAATAATTTTTCCGCGTTCGTAAGTTGGGCCTTCAACCTGAAGTACGCCGCCAATAATTTTTTCATTATTTTTTGCAAGATAAAAATCACTCAAAGTAAATTTCTGCGATGACGAAAGATTTTCAAGGCCGTCTACAATTTCAAAATTCGTAGCTTCCGGCATAACAACGCTCATCGCTTCCTTTGCCTTTAAAATCTGATTTTCTAAAATCTTTGGAGAAGTAAAATTGTTTACAATCGCTAAAACCGTACAAGAGGCAACTGCATAACAAACAAGAATAAGCCCCAATTTCACCATATCAAATAAAGAATCTTTTGAAGTGCTCATTTATTTCTCCTTTCGTTCTTTTGCAGTAGAAAGATCAAATTCCTGTGTAATTTTTGCCGATTTTACTCTGCGGTGGCCCTTTTTTCCGTATCCGTACATTCTGCTAGTAAGATTATTCAAAAATGGAACCACAGAATTCATAATCAAAATACTGAACATTACCCCTTCCGGATATCCGCCAAATTTTCTGATTAAAAATGTAATAATTCCGCAGCCAAGCCCGAATGCAAGTCGCCCTTTTTTTGTAACTGGAGTTGTCGCATAATCGGTTACCATAAAACAAGCACCAAAGAAAAGCCCACCAGTTAAAAGATTTAAAAGCATTTCATTTGCAGCCCCTAAAATTGTTAAAGTTGAAATTAATCCGCTCAAAAAAGAAAAAACTGCAACAGAAAGAACAAAACTCACCGGAGCCCGCCAATCAATCGTTTTTGTAACCAAAAGGAAAATAAATGAAATTAAAATCAGTGCGATTGAAATTTCACCGATACAGCCACTTTTAAATCCTAAAAAATATTCCCAGAAAGTCTGTAAATCAAAATTAAAATCCTGTTTTGAAATCATTGATAAAGGTGTTGCACTCGTCAAAGCGTCCACAGTCCCGTTTACAATGTCAACCGAATTTTGCGCAAATTTTCCAGTTTTACAAAAATCAGGTACAAAAGAAGGATTTAACCATTTTGACCCCATCACAGCCGGAAAACTGATGAACAAAAATGCTCTTCCAGTTAAAGCCGGATTAAAAACATTTGACCCGATTCCACCAAAAAGGCCCTTCGCAACAATTACGCTAACTGCCGAGCCCAAACAAATCATCCACCAAGGAACCATCGGAGAACAAACTAACGCAAGCAACACGCCCGTTACCGCCGCCGAAAGATTTGAAATTACAATTTTTTGTTTTGTTACAATCTGAAAAAGAAGTTCAAAAACAATGCAACTTAAAACGCTTACCAAAATCGTAATCAAAGCCGGAAGCCCGAACATTACAACGCCCCAAATACATTCCGGAAGCATTGCGATTAAAACTGTAAGCATGATTTTTTGAGTCGAATTTCCAAGTGTAAAATGTGGACTCGACGAAAGATAAAATCTATTTTCGCTCATTTAATTCTCCAAATTTTTTAAGCTTTTACAGAAGATTTTTCTTCAGCTTCGCGTTTAGCTTTTAATTCCGCTCTGAGCCGTTCTTCAGCCATTTTTTCACGCAAAGCAGATTTTCCAAGCCGAATTCGCTGAACTAAACGAATATTTGCCGGACAAACGAACGCACAACAACCACATTCGATACAATCCATCAATCCAAAACTTCTAGCTTTTTCAAGATTATTTTTTTCAAGTTCATTTTTAATCAAAACCGGATAAAGTTTCATCGCACAAGTAGAAACGCATTTCCCGCAATTTATACACTGATCTTCTTCAACCAAAAAAGTTTCATCTTTAGTCAAGAAAACAACTCCACTTGTTCCCTTCTGAACTGGAAAATTCGTTCCCGCCATAGAAAATCCCATCATCGGCCCGCCGGAAATAATTTTCACAGCTTTATCTTCCATTACATTGACCACAGAAGGAATTAAATCTGAAATCAAAGTTCCAATTGGCACTCTTAAATTACACGGATTTTGAACCGCCCCACCAGAAATCGTCAAACTTCTTTCAATTAAAGGTTTTCCCAATCTGAACGCATCACTGATTGCACAAATTGTTCCCACATTACAGATTATAACGCCCGCATCAGCCGGAAGTTTTGCCGAAGGAATTTCAGTTTTCAAACAAGAAGAAACGATAAATTTTTCTGACCCTTGCGGATATTTCGTCTTCACAAGAGTAACTTTCATATCGTCGCCATAATTTTTTTTCGAAATTTCAACTTCCAAAAGCGGTTTAATATAAGATTTATTATCTTCAAGAGCAATAATTCCCCGAGCCCCAACCAGACGCAAAACAATCGCAAGACCGTCAATCACTTTTTCTGGAGTTTCAAGCATAGTTCGCTCATCGCAAGTCAAATACGGCTCACATTCAGCGGCATTTACCAAAACATATTCGATTTCTTTATCACTCGGAGGATTTAATTTTACATGTGCCGGAAAAGAAGCTCCACCCATACCAACGATTCCACATTCCCGGATTCGCTTCAAGGCCTCACTTTCTTCACAAGTAAAAGGATCTAAAGGCTCTAAAAAATCAGTTTCGTCAGTTCCATCACTTTCAATCACAATACACGGAACTTCCTGATTTCCCGTTACAACCGATTTACAGATTTTTTTTACTTTTCCGCAAACCGAAGAATGAACCGGGCAGTTCATCAATTTTTCACCATCAGCGATTTTTTGCCCTTTTTTTACAACATCGCCAACCTTCACCAAAGGAGTATTTACAGCTCCCCCCATAGTCACAGGAATTGTCACGGTATTCGATGAAGGAAAAGCCGGGGTAATCGGACACTTATTTGAAAGCTCCTTCATTTCGCGCGGAAAAATTCCACCTTTAAATGTACATAATCTCATAACATCATATTACAACAATATGCTCAATTTGAAAATATTAAAATTTATAATTTTACTTTAAGAATTCTTAAAAATTTTCTGGGCAAAAAACCCACTTTTCAAGGTCGCCTTCCGTAGCCCGCTTGCCGCTCGGTCTCCATTACGC
>CAVHIX010000044.1:0-12309 GCA_963636135.1 Anaerovoracaceae bacterium | reverse complement strand
ATTTGTAATAATTTCGTCAAATTTTCCGCGAAAAAGCTTTACTAAATCGTATTCCAAAAGGCAGGAAGAAATTTCAAAAATCTGCTTAAAAGATTCGGCGTCGCTTACAGAAATCGAAGAAATTTTTATTCCCTTTAAAATTGAAGGCGAAATCGAATCGTAATTTATTTTTAAACCGGTATTTTGTTCAATCTGTAAAAATGCGTTTTCAATAGAAGATTTTATTCCGGAAGAAATTTTTTTGTAAAGCGGAATCGTTGCCAGAAGCGAAACGGCAATCAAAATGAGAAAAATATAAATAAAATTATTCTTTTTATTAAATTCCACTTTATTCACTTTTACAGTAAATTTTATTATAATGAATTTTAATAAATTTTTATAGGTATTTTATGGTATTAAAAAATTTTATCGTTTTTGAAGGTTTAGACGGAGCCGGAACGACAACTCAGATTAAAAAAATTGCACAAAAATTTCCACAGGAAAAATTATTTATTTCAGCAGAGCCAACTTCAAATCAGACTGGGCTTTTTTTGCGAAAGATTTTAAAAGGCGAATTTTCAGTAAACGAAAAAACTTCATCTTTTTTATTTGCCGCCGACAGATGCGAACATTTATACGGAAAAAACGGAATTTTAGAACAGATTTCAAACGGAAAAGTCGCAATCACTGACCGATACATTTTTTCAAGCCTTGCATACCAATCTGTAACTTGCGGAAAAGAATTACCAGAATTACTAAACTCAAGCTTTCCACTTCCAGAAATTCTTTTTTATTTTAAAATAAATCCTGAAATCTCTTTAAAACGCATTGAAAATCGTGGAGAACAAAAAGAAATTTATGAAAAAATCGAATTTCAGAAAAAAACTTCACAGATTTACGATTCAATAATGAACGAATATTCAAATCCTCAAAAATCTCAAGGGATGAAAATCGTTACAATCGATGCGGAAAAATCAATCGAAGAAATTTCAGAGATTATCTATTCATATTTAAAGCCGCTTTTCCGATAAAATAAATGTGAAAAAATCTTTTTTGGTAAAAATAACTTTTCTCTTTTTTGCGATATTTTTATTTTCTCAAGTTTCAGTTTTTTCGTACGCTGTAAAATATAAGGAAGATTGGTACAATCTTTACCACATTCATTATACGCAGAGCCCGGACGACTGCATTGAAAATATTTATTATCTTGAACGCGCAACTTTAGCCGATTTTTGTAATCCCTTGTACGCAAATGCAGACATTCAAACTGAAAAACAATGGGAAAAATATCGTTATCTTTTTCAAATGCACATAAATTTAAAATTAATCGAACAGCATACAAGACTTGGACGCATTTACGATAAAAAAGTTAAGAATTTTTACGACGCCCCATGGAAAGACGAATATTTACGAAATCTTGAAAAGGCCTTGAGTTGCTACCAGGCGGGCCTTTACTATTGGAAAGAAGCGAAAATCTGGGCCGAAAAAGCGAATGTAAAAGAATTTTATTTTTTAACGATTTCTGATAAACAAAATTGGGAAGACGAACGAGAACGAATCAAAAACGGAACTTTAGATTACGAAAAAATTTTAAATCGTGAAATTGAAAGAGTTCAAAAAGTTCAAAAAGAATTCCTTGAAACTCAATCAAAAAATTACTAAAATAGACGCTATGAACGAAAATAGCGATAATCCAATGCAAGTAAAATATCCGGCAATCTACGCTGGAACAGATGTAACTCAAATCTTTTTTGATAATAACACTCCAGATCTTTCTAAAATTTACAATCCGGGAAAACCTGCAGACCAAAGACGATGTTTTGTAACAGATGCAACAGTCGCAACTCTTCCTTTTATGAAATCTTTTTTGGAAAATTTTTCAGACGGAAAATGCGGCTCGGACGAATTGATAATTTTAGGTTCCGGAGAAGCATACAAAAGCATTGAAAGCGTTTTAACAATCGTAAAAACAGCAGTTGACGCAGGCTTTTCACGAAAAGATTTATTCGTTGGCATTGGCGGAGGCGTAATTTGCGATTTAACAGGATTTGCCGCTTCCCTTTTTAAACGGGGTTCTCATGTTGAATTCGTTCCAACAACACTTTTAGCAATGGTTGACGCTGCAATCGGCGGAAAAACTGGCTGTGATTTTGACAATTACAAAAATATGATTGGAAGTTTCTTTCCGGCACAAAAAATCTATATGTTCCCGCACTTTATAAAATCTCTTTCAAACGAGCAATATCGTTCAGGACTTGCAGAAGCGTTTAAAACTGCCCTTTTGTACGATAAAGATTTGTATCAGATTTTTAAAACACAAAAAGAAAAGATTTTACAGCGCGATTCAGAACTTTTAATTCAGATTATTCATTCTTGTGCAAAAGCAAAAGGCCAGGTTGTAGAAAACGATTTTACAGAAAAAAATGAACGAATGTTTTTAAATTACGGACACACTTTCGGTCACGCATTGGAAACAATCATCGGGCTTGGAAATATTGCTCACGGAGACGCTGTTGCCTGGGGAATCGGGCGGGCATTGGATTTAAGTGCAAAACTCGATTTCTGTCTTGAAAGCTACAAAGATGAAGTTTTACAGATTTTGGAAAGTTACGGCTGGGAAACAAAGCCTGTTCATTCTTTAATTTTGGGTGGCGGAACTGGTGAACGACTGATAAGCGCCATGCACAAAGACAAAAAAAATACTCACGAAAAAATAAAATTAGTTCTTCAAAAGGGACTTTGCCAAACTTTTACTCAAGAATTTGACGATGACCAGATTTTAAGTGTTTTAACGGCAAAATAAAATGACAGAAATTCAAAAAAAACATTATTTCGATTGGGCTTCAACTTCACCATTGGATGTTGAAATTATTCGCGATGCTTTAGAAAAAACTCAAAATATTTGGGCAAATCCTTCGAGCATTCATTCTGGCGGAAAAGAAGCAAAAAATCTTTTGGAAAATGCGCGTGCCTTGTGTGCAGAAGTTTTAGATGTTAAACCTGAACAACTTTTTTTTACTTCCGGCGGAACAGAGGGCGACCACATTCCACTTCTTTCTATTTTAAACAAACCTCAAAAAGAAGGAACAGTTTTATTAAGTTCGATTGAACACCCTGCCCTCCGTGAAATGGCAACGAGCCTTAAAAAATGCGGAATAAATGTAGTTCAAATTCCA
This sequence comes from Anaerovoracaceae bacterium, assembly GCA_963636135.1. Lineage (GTDB taxonomy): Bacteria > Spirochaetota > Spirochaetia > Treponematales > Treponemataceae > Treponema_D. Next base: position 9,154 of record CAVHIX010000044.1, on the reverse strand, counting down.
GCGGACAAAAATGGAATTATTACAGAAGACGCAGTTTTACAAAAATTAACTGAAGACACACTTTTAGTTTGCGTAATGTCAGTTAACAATGAAACGGGCGCAATTCAACCGATTTATAAAATTGCCGATGTAATAAAAAATTTTTCAAACGGAAAAAGAAAAATCAGATTTCATGTAGATTGCGTTCAAGCCGCTGGAAAAATCCCTTTAAACTTAAATTACCCGGGAATTGATTCAGCATCTTTTAGTGCGCATAAAATTTCTGGACCTCGCGGAATCGGGCTTTTGTACTCTAAAGATATTTTTGAACCATTTTTAAAAGGTGGCGGACAAGAACACAACATCCGAAGCGGAACTGAAAATCTTTTTGGCGCTGTAGCTTTTGCAGAATGCTTAAAAAAATATTATATCACGCAAAAAAATCCTTCTTCAATCGATTTTTTCAACGAAATGAGCAAAAATACAATCGATTTTGTACAAAAATTAAGTCAGATTTCGGGGTGCACGCTCATTCCTGAATCCCGACTCAAAAATCCGGAAAATTATTCGCCGTTTGTAGTTCAGGCCTCTTTCAAAAATATTCCGGGACAAGTTATGCTTCGTGCCCTCGACGCAGAAGGATTTTATATTTCAACCGGAAGCGCCTGTTCTTCTAAAAAAAATAATCGCCCGGTTTTGGCTGCAATGAATGTTTCAGGCTCTTTAAGTGAAAATGCCGTTCGCTTCAGTTTTGGACATTCAACTACAAAGCAAGATTTAAGCGAATTATTTGAAAAAGTTTTGGAAATTTACAAAAGATTTAACAAAGAATAATTTAAATTTAATTTGATAGAAGGGAAAATTATGTCAAACACAGAAATTGCATTAAATATTCTTCTTTCCGTTGGAATTATCGTAATTGCTGCAAAATTTTTAGGCACTTTAGCAAAAAAAGTCGGAATTCCTCAGGTTGCCGGTCAAATCTGTGCGGGTCTTCTTTTAAGATTTTTACCGATTTTCCAGGATTTTGGAAAACTCCCCGCAAATACCCTTTACGGCGAAACGCATCAATTTATCGGCTTTATGTCTGAAATCGGCGTTGTTTTAATTATGTTCAGTGCGGGATTGGGAACGAATTTAAAATCCCTTATAAAATCCGGAATAAAATCTACGGCAATCGCATTTTTTGGTGTAATCACCCCGATGATTTTAGGCACGATTATGTCGCTTTGCTTCTGGGGTTTCGACGGATTTGGAACTTTAAAATTTTATAAGGCCCTTTTCATTGGAACGATTTTAACCGCAACTTCAGTAAGTATTTCTGTTGCAACTTTAAAAGAACTCGGAAAAATCAAAACTGAAATCGGGCAAACAATCATCAGTGCGGCAATTATCGATGATGTTTTAGGAATTATCGCATTAACAATCGTAGTCGGATTAAGCACAGGAACCGGCGGAATCGTTGAACTTCTTATAAAAACAGTTTTGTTCTTCATTTTTGCAATCGTTTTAGGCTTTGTGATTTACAAATTCTTTAAATGGTACGACAATCGCCATCCGCACTCACGAAGAATGCCAATTTACGCACTCGGCGTTGCCTTAATTTACGCTTTTATCGCGGAAAAATATTTTGGAATCGCAGATATTACAGGCGCTTACATTGCGGGAGTCGTTTTCTGCAATCTTTCAGACGCTTCTTACATGGAATCAAAAATCGATGTCAATTCGTATATGTTTTTCAGCCCAATCTTTTTTGCCTGCATCGGATTAAAAACTGACCTTTCAGCAATGAATTTAAATCTTTTGTGGTTTTCACTCGCATTTGTAATCGTAGGTTGTATTTCCAAACTGATTGGCTGCGGCGGAATTTCAAAATTAATGAATTTTTCTTGGAAAGAATCCTACCAAATCGGACTTGGAATGATGGTTCGCGGGGAAGTTGCCCTAATCGTTGCACAAAAAGGCCTTTCCGTAAATATGGTCGATTCCCAATATTTTACACCAGTAATTTTATTAATAATCGTAAGTTCAATGATTGTTCCAGTTTTGATGAAAAAAGCGTTTAAAGACAAAAACGAATTACCTCAAAACCAGAACGAACAAAACTAAGCGTCAATTTCCTGCGCCAGATGATGAATGATAAAATCTTTTCGCTCTGGCGTATTTTTTCCCATGTAGAATTCCAAAACTTCCGGAACATTTTTTAGCGCCTGAATGCTAACCGGAGTTAAATGAATTCCAACATCTTCACTTTCGCCTTCTTTTCGCGGATGAATAAACTGCCCAAATTCGTTTGGACTGATTTCTCCTAATCCTTTAAATCGAGTTGTTTCAGCAGATTTTCCTAATTCAGCTATGGCTTTGTCGCGGCTTTCTTCGGAATAGCAGTAAATTGTACGAGTTTTTGTGCGAACCCTAAAAAGCGGTGTTTCAAGAATGTAAACATGACCGGTTAAAACTAATTCTTCAAAAAACAGCAGAAGATATGTCATAACAAGATTTCGAATATGAAAACCGTCGTTATCGGCATCAGTTGCAATTACAATTTTATCATAACGCAGATTTTCAACATCTTTTTGAACGCCCAATGCAAGAGTAAGATTTTTTAATTCTTCATTTTCGAAAAGTGCCGTTTTTTTACGACCAAACATATTTTCAGGTTTTCCGCGCAAACAAAAAATTGCCTGAGTAGCAACATCGCGGGAACCAACCATAGGGCCGGCAGCAGAATCCCCTTCCGTAATAAAAATCATTGAATTTTCGCCCTTTTTTCCATCCTGCAAATGGTAGCGACAATCTTTTAATTTATTGATTTTAAACGAAACTGATTTTTCTGCGTCACGGATTTGTTTATTCGTAACATTGTTGATTTCGTCCCTTGCTTTTTGGTTTCGGATAATTTTTTCTTCAAGAATTGCGGCAATATTCGGGTTGTGCCTGAGCCAATCGTCAATTACAGCCTGCGTTTCTTTTATAATAGGACTTCGAATTTCAACATTTCCGAGTTTATTTTTAGTCTGACTTGTAAACATCGGATTATCCAGCCCAATTTTAAAAGCCACAATCAAACCGCCAGTTACATCTTTTTCATCGTAAGATTTTTTAAAATAATCGTTTATGCCTTTTGTAAATCCATCTAAAAAACTTGTAACATGAGTTCCGCCATCGTCAGTGCTCTGCCCGTTTACAAACGAATAAATATATTTATCAAGACTTTGAGTATGAGTTAAAACGAAAGAAAAAGTTTTTCCAGAATAAGAAAAAATCGGGTAAATTGCTTTTTCAGCACCACCCATCTGCGAAATAATCAAATCCTGAAGGCCGTTTTTACTTAAAAATTCTTTTCCGTTACAAAAAATCGAAAGTTCAGGATTCAAATAGGCGTAATTCCAAAGTCGCTTTTCAATTATTTCCATATTAAAGGAATATTTTCCGAACATCTGCGAATCTGGAACAAATTCTAGATAAGTTCCGTTTTTAACACCAGGCTTTGCATCCCCAGTTTTTGAAGAAATCTTTTTTCCGCGTTCAAATTCAACAACCGCCATTTTTCCATCACGAATTGAAGCGGCCCTAAAATATGAAGACAAGGCATTTGTGGCTTTAATTCCAACGCCATTCATTCCGATTGCCTGTTTAAAAACTGAATTATTATATTTTGCGCCCGTATTTACATTTGAAACACAGTCTTCAAGTTTTCCTAAAGGAATTCCGCGTCCATAATCACGGATTTTAACTTTTCCGTCTTTTATTTCAACATCGATTCGGTTTCCAAAACCTTGCGAAAATTCATCAACGGAATTGTCCAATCCTTCTTTAAAAAGAATATAAATTCCGTCTGTTTCATTTGAACCGTCACCCAAAGATCCGATATACATTCCAGGGCGCAAACGGATATGTTCAAGGCCCTCTAAATGCAAAATGCTGTTTTCGTCATATGCGACACTAGTTGATTTTTTTTCCACACCCATAATCTTCAGTATAACCGGATTTTTCAAATTTTTCAATAAAATCAAAAATTTGACGAACAAAAAAACAGAACTTTTCATTTTCTATTGACTAAAAAATTTAAATCTTCTATTAATGAATTATGACTTTAAAAAATTCAATTTTCGGTTCGTGGACATTTTATAAAAGATTTTTAGCAATTGCTTTTCCGGTAATGGCACAGCAATTAATTCAGAATTTTGTATCCCTAATTGACAATTTTATGGTTGCCGGGCTAGGAGATGTAAAAATGTCTGGGGTAAATGTTACAAATCAGGTTTCGTTTATTTTTTTAACAATTATTAACACGATTTGTATTGCCGCTGGGATTTTTATGAGTCAGTTTAACGGCGCAAAGCAAAAAGAAAAAATGCAGCAGACTTTTAATTTTAAACTTACAATCTGCGGAACTTTTGGCCTTCTTTTTACGATTTTTTGTTTTATCGCGCCACGAAATGTTTTTGAATTAATGCTGAAAAACAACACTGACGCCTCTTCAATTTTGGATCAGAGCGTTATGTATTCGCGAGCTTTTGCGCTTTCCTGGATTTTTGCGGTTTTAAGCCAAAGCATTGCAACGAGCCTAAGGGAAATTGAAATCGTTCGACCGCCACTTGTAATCAGCATTTGTGCAACTTTGATAAACACATTTTTGAACTGGGTTTTAATTTACGGAAATTTAGGGGCCCCTCGCCTCGAAGTAAAAGGCGCCGCATACGCTACAGTCGTTGCCAGAATCGCAGAATTTTTAATTTTCGTGCTTTATATTTCAAAAAAACGCCCTGACTTTTTATTCAATCCATTTAAAGGATTAAAAATTGATTTAAAACTTTATTCTTCAATTTTTAGAAAATCTGGAATGCTTTTATATTCAGAAGTTTTTTGGGCATTCAGCGAAACTTTTTCAAATGCACTTTACAACACTCGCGGCGGGGCTGAAGTTGTAAGCGGAATGTCGAGCGGATTTGCAGTCGCAAACTTAATTTTTATCTGTATCGGCGGAATTACAACAAGTACCGGCGTTATTTTAGGCCAGGAATTAGGCGCAAATAAAATCGAAGAATGCAAAAAAGAAAAAAACTGGATTTTAAGCGGGGCTTTCTTTTTGGGAATCATTTTTATGATTATAGGATTTTTAAGCACATTCCTTGTAAATATAGTTTTCGGAAATCTTTCTGAACAAAGCCGACTTTACGCAAAAGAATTAATTATAATCACTTCAATTTATTTACCGCTTTGGACTTTCTTAAACGGGCAATACGCGATTTCAAGAACCGGTGGCGACACCACAATGGGAGTCATTTGCGACACAATCGGAAACATTTTATTCATCGGCGGAATGATTATCCTTACTTTCTGCACAAAATTAAATCCGATTGCGATGTACGCCATTGTAAAACTTTCAGATATTCCAAAAATGATTGTAGCATATTTCTGGCTAAAAAAAGAAAAGTGGCTTGTAAATTTGACGCTGAAATAAAAAATGCTGTGCGAAGCCCTATAAAACTGTCATTCCGGACTTGATCCGGAATCTCGTTGTACAAGATGCTGAAATAAATTCAGCATGACATTTTTTACAAAATATAGCGCGACAAATCCTGGCTTTGAACGATTCCTGCCAATTTTTTGTCAACATAAGATGAATCAATTGTAATCGTTTCGCCTTTATGTTTATCCGCATCAAAACTGATTTCGTCTACAACTTTTTCGATTATCGTATGCAAACGACGGGCGCCAATATTTTCACTTTTTGCATTGACTTCTTCGGCAAGCTGACTCATTCGCTCAATTGCATCTTCAGAGAAAATCAATTTTACATCTTCAGTTTGTAAAAGCGAAGCATACTGCATAATCAAAGAATTTTTAGGCTCAAGCAAAATCTTTTTAAAATCTTCTTTGTGAAGAGATTCAAGTTCAACACGAAGCGGGAAACGGCCCTGCAATTCAGGAATTAAATCGCTTGGAGAAGAAACGCTGAACGCACCGGCAGCAATAAACAAAATATGATTTGTATTTACAACGCCGAATTTTGTATTTACATTACTTCCTTCAACAATCGGGAGAATATCGCGCTGAACGCCTTCCCGGCTGACATCTTGACCGTGACTTTCGCCGTGAACTGCAATTTTGTCAATTTCATCGATAAAAATAATTCCGCTCTGTTCAACTCTGTCTTTTGCAATTTCGCAGACTTTATCGTTATCAACCATGCTGTCCAAAACTTGTTCAGAAATAATTTTTCGCGCTTCACGAACAGAAACAGTTTTTCGTTTATTTCCGCCACCCTTTAACATTGAAGCAAGATTTTGCATACTGCTTTGTAAATCGTCTAAACTTCCGCCGGCGATAATTTCCATTGAAGGCATTGAATTGTGCCGAAAAACTGAAACTTCAACTTCGCGGTCTTCAAGTTTTCCTTCACGGAGCATTTCACGGAATTTTTCACGAGTAGAATTTTTTTCAGATTCATTTTCAGCAGATTTTTCTTCTTCTTTTTGAGGCTCAACTTCGCTCGGAGTAAAAGAAATTTCAATTTCGCCAGATTTTTCGTTTTTCTTTTCTGAAAAATTAAAAAGATTTGAAAATTTTGAAGATTTTTCTTTTTTATCAGCAGAGCCCGGAAGCAAAAGGTCGAGCAATTTTTCTTCCACGATTGAAACACTTTTTTCACGCAAAGTTTCTTCCATTTCGGCTTTTACATCTTTATAACCGGCAGCCATTAAATCACGAACCATAGATTCAACATCGCGACCAACATAGCCAACTTCGGTATATTTTGTAGCTTCAACCTTGATAAAAGGCGCTTTACAAAGTTTTGCAAGACGACGAGCAATTTCAGTTTTTCCGACACCAGTAGGTCCAATCATCAAAATATTTTTAGGAGCCACTTCATCGCGGATTTCTTCAGGCAACTTCAATCTTCGAGCACGATTTCTTAACGCAATTGCAACGGCCCTTTTTGCTTCTTTTTGACCGATAATATACTGATCTAACTTTTCTACAATCTGACTTGGAGTTAAATCTACACTTTCACCAATAACAACTGGAACATTTTCAAGATTCACTTAAAGTTCCTCCACAATAATATTTTCGTTTGTATAAATACAAATTCTTCCTGCAATATGAACTGATTTTTCAGCAATTTCTTTTGCACTCAAATCTGAACCGTCAAGATACGCCAAAGCCGCAGAATAAGCGTAATTTCCGCCAGAACCAATCGCAATTGCATCACTTTCAGGCTCAATTACATTTCCGTCCCCACTAATTAAAAGAATTTTTTCTTTATCGGCAACCAAAAGCATTGCTTCCAATTTTTGAAGAGAACGATCTGTTCGCCACGCTTTTGCAAGTTCTACCGCAGACCGCATTAAATCGCCATTATATTCCTTTACTTTTGCTTCAAATCTGTCTAAAAGTGTAAAAGCATCGGCTACACTTCCGGCAAAACCAGTTAAAATCTTTCCGTCATAGATTTTTCGAACCTTTCTAGAATTTCCTTTACAAACAGTTTCTCCCATTGTACACTGACCGTCACCAGCCATTGCAACTTTTCCGTTTCTTCTGACAGCAAGAATAGTTGTCGAACGGATTTTTATTTTATTTCCCATATACACTCCAAATGAAATATATTTAAATATACAAAAAAGATTTTAAAAAGAAAAGATAAATTTAATCTTTTCCGTGAGGATGTGCTTTTTTATAGATTTCGATTAAAGATTCAGTTGTAATGTGGGTATAGCGCTGAGTCGTTGAAATACTTGCGTGTCCTAACATTTCCTGAATGTAGCGAACATCTGCGCCGGAAGAAAGCATACTCGTAGCAAAAGTGTGACGAATCGCATGCGGATTAATATGATGATTTATTCCTTTTTCACCAGAATATTTTGAAAGAATAAAACGAACGCCTTCTGTGGTAAGAGTTTTTCCTTTCTGATTTACAAAAACATACGGCGAATCATCTTTAACGCCTTCTTTTAAAAATCGCTCTTTTCGGTCTTCAAGGTAGATTTCAAGAGATTCTTTTGCATCTTTTTCAAAATAAACGCGCCGGTCTTTTTTTCCTTTTCCAGTTACGATTGCAGATGAGTTTTCGTGGTCCAAATCAGTAATTTTTAACGAAACGATTTCACTTACACGGCAGCCACTTGAATACATCATTTCAAAGAGGGCCTTGTCGCGTGTTTTCCACAAAAGTTCGTTTTTTTCAGGCTCAGCACAAAGACTGTCAATTTCAGGGCGCGTTAGAAATTTTGGCATATATTTTGGAATTTTAAGCGATTTTAATTCCAGAGCCGGGTTTTTCTGAATGTAGCCGAACCGCCTTGAATACGCAAAAAAAGTTCGTACCGCCGCGATAAAACGATTTATTGAAGTTTTGGCCCTTTTTAAATCCGAAAGTTTTGCAATACAAAGCCGCAAATCTTCTGTAGAAATATTTTCAAGCGGGGCGTCATCACCCAAAATCTCGCAAAGATTTTTTAAATCGTTTTTGTACCCCAAAATCGAATTTTCAGACAAAGAGCGAACAGATTTTAAATAAATCAAAAATTCTTCAACAATATCTTTTAGTAAAAAAGTTTTCATTATTATTTAATTTTCCATTCAGAAATATTTTTTTCTTTGCTTGAAAAATTTACACCGATTTTAAAAAGTTTTCTCTCATCACTTAAAAAAGGTTCAGCATATTTTTTTTCTTCTATTTGTTGTAATGCTTCATCTGCTGATTTATCGCGTTTAAACTCAAAAAGATAAATGTAATTGTCCGCCTGAACTACACAATTCGCACGCCCAAAAGAATAATGCTGTTCCACGCCCACAAACTGCCCCATTAAAATAAATACAATGTAAATTATATTCTGAAAATTCTGTTCAATTACAGTGTCGCTAGTTTTTGAAGAATACGTAAGGCGAGCAAAAAGACTTTTAAAACGAGTCATAAATGAATCAATATTACCGTTTTGAACATCTTCACAAAATTTGTCTACACAAAGCGAACTTTCATCCTTAGTTGACCTTGTAAAATATGGAACGAGACAGTCCAAAAAACTATAACGCACTTCATCATTCGGGTAACCAAGATAATATTTTTCATATTTTTCATCATATCTTTTTATAGTTAAATAACCTGATTGATAAAAAAGCGGAACTGGGTCAGGATTGTCACTTCTATAATCCTGCAAATCATCCT
>CAVHIX010000043.1:3981-12335 GCA_963636135.1 Anaerovoracaceae bacterium | reverse complement strand
GTCTAAAGCGCCGCAAACTGGGCAAGGTTTTTCATTTTCAAGCTGCCCCCTTATCAAAAGCGAAACCGAAAAAAATTCCGTATTTATAAATTTTTGAAGTTCCGTTTGCAGATTTTCAAGATTTTTTTCTAATTCCTGATTTTTTTGCGTTTTTAACGAAAGTGCGCAAGTATTTTGTCTTAAAGATTCCTGATTTTCAAAAGAATTTTCCATTAAAGTTTTAATTTGATTTTGTTTTTCGTTGAGCGAAATTAGAATTTTTTCAAGATTTTTGTCTTTTTCGTTTTGGGTTAAATATTTTTCAAGGTCTAAAAGTTCCGCTTGCAGATTTTGTAAATTTTTTTCGCAAAGTTCCAGATTTTTTTGCTCTGTTTCTAATTTTTTTTGAGCTTCTTCTGCGGATTTTTTTGCATTTTCCCTATTTTCCTGAACTGGTTTTAATTGTGCGTCAAGGGCTCGAACCTTTTTCCAAATTTCTTCGTCTTGTTTTTTTTGATTTTCAGCGTTTTCTAAATCTTTTAGCGATTTTTCATAATTTTTCTGGGATTCTAAAAATGAATTTTCACAGAATTTTAGCTCTTTTTGGTTATTCTGATTTTCGTTTTGTTTTTCCTGAATATTTTTTTCAATTAATAAAAGTTCTTGGTATTCCCCTTTACACTTTAAGGCATTTTCCGCTTTTTTTAAAATTTTTTCTTGAGATTTAAAATTTTCTTTTTCTTCTTCAAATTCTTTTCTTTGATTTTTAGCGTTCTGTAAACCAATTTGATATTTTTCAAATTCTGTATACCAAATAATTTGTTTTGTAAGATTTTCTATATTCTGTCTACCATTTTCAATCTGTAAAGTAAGTTTTTCTTTTCTTTCTTGCAGATTTTTTATTTCTTCTTCTGGTAAAACTTCTATCAGATTTAATTCGCGTTCAGAATCTTGGGCTTCTTTTTGAGCGGCACTTGCCTTTTCGCATATTCGTTTGCCGATTTCTTTATATTTTTCAGTTCCATTTAATTTTGAAAGAATTGCTGCCCGTTCGCGTTCGGTGCCCATTATAAAAGTGTCAAATTGGCCTTGAGCGAGCATAATTGAGCGGCTGAATTGAGTGTAATCGAGCTGAATAATTTTTGCAGTTTCTTTTTCAAGATTTGTTACCGCGATTTCCGTTTGTTCTTCCCCGGTTTCAAGATTTTTTATTCGACATTCAGGTTTTTGAAGTGCCCCACTCGGACTTTTTTTGGCTTTTTGCTGATAAAATTCTGATTCAAAAGTGCCCGCTTTGCACTGATATGTAATTTTTGCCATGCAGAATCCGGTATTTCGCGTCATAATTTCGTTTTCGGATTTACTTACGACTTTTTGGCGGGCCGTTCTTCCGTACAAAGAAAGCGTAATTGCGTCCAAAATTGTAGTTTTTCCGGAGCCGGTGTCGCCAGAAATTACAAAAAGATTGTGAAAAGTCTGATATTCAGGCGAAGTAAAATCGATTGTCCAAAATCCTTTGAGGGAATTTAGATTCTGCATTTCAATTTTAAGAATTCTCATTTTGTTCTCCGTTTTCAACTTCTTGTTCGACCTGCATAAAAAGCGGAAGATATTTTTTTACAATTTCATTTTGTTTTTGTTCGATTTGTTCTTGAGTTAAGCCTGAACTGTCAAATTTTATTTTTGACAAAATCAGATTTTTAAAAATTTCTTCTGAAGAAAGATTTTTTAACTCCTCTCCGCTCATATCGTAAAGTTGATGCTGAAATCCGTTTTCATTTTGAACTTTTTGATTTACAACTTGAACATTCTGCGGAAGATTTTCTTTTATAGAAGAAAGTTCGTCGTCGATGTTTAGGCCAGGTTCGCGTTTGTAATAAAGTTCAATATATGTTGGTTTTTCCGGCGGATTTTTAAGATTTTTTAATTCAGTTTTAATTTCAGAAATTGTTCCGGCAATCCGTTTATAATCAAAAAATTTTGGAACCTGAATTTTCTGCACATTCGGCTCATTCTCATTTTCTTTAGTTTCAACCAAAAGAATATTGTGCGAAAGAGGCGCTTCATCAAATCCTAGAACAAACGGCGACCCTGAATACCGGATTTTTGGATTTTTTGCGACCATCGTTGTGTAATGAATATGCCCCAGCGCAACATAAGAAAATTCTTCTGGGAAAGTTGAAACATGAACTGAACCCAAATTCCCAATAACATCGTCAATCGTTCTTCGACCGTCATCGCATTTTACTTCTTTTTCAAGCCCGCTAAAACGCCCTTCAAGCGCGGAAGCGTAAAGATGGCCCGTCGCAATCAGCGGAACATTTTTTTGACCGGCAATTTTTTTTGCTTCTTTTAAAACCTGGGAATAAAGATTTTTGTAGGCAAAATCGCAAAGAGTTCCCTGCTCCACTTTTTGATTATAAAATCTTCTGAGCTCAATTTCGCGGGCAAACGGAACGGCAGCGCAAACCCCAATTAAATTTTGATTTTTATCTTTTAGTGGAAAAACCATTTGTTCAGCTGAAAGATTATTTATAGAACCCACAACATGAATATTCAGCGCATTAAAAAGTTTTTTCTGAGAATCCAAAAGTGCGCCAGAATCGTGATTTCCGCCGATTATAATGACATTTTTACAATCCGTGTCCAAAAGTGAAACTAAAAAATCATTATATTGCGTTCTGGAAATTATAGTAGGAAGCGCCGTATCAAAAATATCGCCAGAAACGATTAATGCATCGGCTTTAGTTTGAATAATTTGTTCCTTAAGCCAGATTAAAAATTGTTCAAATTCCTTAGTTCTGTCAATCTGAAAAAGACTGTTCCCCAAATGCCAGTCTGCCGTGTGAATAAACTTCATTTGTGTTCCCTTATTTTAGACTATTTTACACTTTCTCTCCGTCATATAGTGTCGGTCTAAAAATTATAACACAAATTATTTCTTTTTGGCTAAAATTATTCCGGCTAGAAATGCTGTAAATGGCGCTGTTGCTGCAAGGCCAAAACTTCCGGCGACAGTATTTATAATTTCTGCGGCAACCTGATTATTATTCAAAATATTGTAAATCGGGGTTCCCTGAGCCATAAAAGTCATTAAAAGTGCGATACAAGTTCCTGAATATGCGAGTAAAAGCGTGGTTGTCATTGTTCCCATTGCGGCGCGTGCTACAGCCAAACCTGATTTAATCGCTTTCCACCTTGAAATTGTTGGGCAATTTTTTACAACTTCGTTTACGGCACTTGTAATGTCAACTGATAAATCCATTATAGATCCGCTTGCGCCAATACAAATGCTGCTCATGAAAATTTTTGTAAGATTTAAATGCTGAAATCCGGAATACAAAAGACTTTCTGAATATGCCATTACCGCCCCATGAATTTTTAATCCTTTGGTGCAGATTATAGAAAGAACAGCACAGAAAATAATTCCAAGCATTGCCCCACCCGCCGCTGAAAAAAGTCGTTTGTCAAATCCGTAAACTAAAGCGATAATCATTACGGTTAAAAATGCAGTTCCGATCAATCCGGTTAAAATCGGGTCAAATCCTTTTAAATAAAGTGGAATTATAACGCGCCACAATGCTAAAACCGTTAAAATAAAAGAAAGAACTGAACGAACGCCCGTGCTCCCTGCAAAAATGATTAAAAATGCCGCAAAACACAACGCTAAAATCAGTTCGCCATGCAAACGAAAATGGTCTATTAAATTCACAGAAAGGATTGTTTCGTTTCCTTTTTTTTCAATTCCGTCGATATAATCCCATTGAACTAAGGCCTGCGCCGTATCCCCCGGGTGAAAAAGTTTATCTTGCGAAAGAGAACCGTTTAGCATATTCCATCCTTCAGCAGTCTGCCCTTTGAACTTTCCAGATAGGAATTTTACGGTACAAACCTGCTGCCCTGTTCGAATAATTCCAGTGTCGATAAAACGGCTATTATCAACATCAATTATTTTTGCTCGGCATTTTACCGCATCTTTAAATTGTAAAGCGCCCTCAAATCCGGTTGGAAGACACAACATTGCCAAAATACAACAAAGTGAAACGATAATTGAAACTGTTGAACGAGAAAGTTTTCGCATTTTAAATTTTCCCTTTAATCTGAATTAAAAAATCCCCATTCAGCCAAAACTAAAATGGGGAAAATCCTTGGAAGATTAATTTAGTCTTTTACAACTTTTGTAAGTGAAGCCATTTTGTTGTAGATTTCTGTGTTGTCATAATAACCTACAAATTCGTTCTGGCCTGCACCTAAAGCAAATACTGGAACTGGAAGACCTGTATGTGAATAAGAAGTAAATCCGATTCCGCTTTTGTTGTTCAAAATATGAGTGATTGTGACTGTCAAAGGTTCGTATGTTCCGTAAAGTTCATATTCGCTCTGAGTTCTTGATTTGTCGTCAGCCATAGTTTTTTTGTAAGCATCTTTGATTCTGTTGTATTCGTAATCTGTAAGAACCAAACCACCATTTTTATTGCTTGCTTGAGTTCCTGGAACTTTAAGACCGAATTGTTCAGTTACATCTTTCATTACATCATCAAAAGAAGTGTTATTTTTCTTATAATTTGCAACGAAATCTGAATCAAATTTTGCATAAGAAATTTTCTGATTTTTCAAAGTATCAAAGAAAAGATTGTAATCTGTTCCGGCAAATCCGATTGTAAGACCACCAGTTTCATGGTCAGCAGTTACAAGAATTAATGTTTCTTTTGGATGTTTATTATAGAAAGCAATTGCTTCTTTTACAGCTTCTGAAAGTGCAATTGTATCAGCGATTGTAGAGCGAGCGTCATTTGCATGGCAAGCCCAGTCGATTTTTCCGCCTTCAATTTCCATGAAAAATCCTTTTTTATTGTCGAGAACTTCAATTCCTTGTTTTACATAGTCGCGGAGTTTCCATTCGCCGTTTTCAGCATCCTGATCGTAATTCATAGAATCAGCATCTGCCAATTTTTCTGCGATAACTAAAGCTTTGTTTCCGTTTTTAAGAGTTTCGGCTTCTTTCTGGGTAAAGCAAACTTTGTATCCGGCTTTCTCTGCAAGACTGTAAATTGATTCTTTATCCTTTTTTTTGTCCTGAGGTTCCATTAAAGCGCCACCGGCAAAATAATCGAAGTTTGAAGAAACAAGTTCAAGTCCGATTGGGTAATTTGATTTTCGGCTTCCCTGGTGAGCATAACTTGCAGCAGGAGTTGCATGGTTCAAGTTTACAGTTGAAATTACACCGATTTTCCATCCTTTTTGGTCGCGTAATTGTTCAGCGATTGTACGGAATTTCTGTTTTTTTGTAATATCAACATTGATTGATGAAGAGTGAGTCTTTTTTCCAGTAAAAATTGAAGTTGCAGTCGAAGCAGAATCTGGAGCGAAACTTGTCGCATCGTAAGTCTGGGCACTTCCAACAACTGGGAAATTCATAAAACTTAAATTTGTTCCGTAAGGAGAATCTTTTGCATTTTCTGATTTTTTAACAACATCTACGATTCCGGCAGCGTCTTTTCCTAAATAATAAGCCGAACTCTGAATCTGAGGATAACTCATTCCATCCCCAATAAAAAGGAATACATATTTTGGAGTTCCCTTTCCGTTTGAAGCCACTTCAATTTCCTGGGCCCCAGCCTTTGCAGTAAAAAACATCGAAGCAAGCAAAGCGGCACTCAACGCAAGCTTCAAAACACCATGATAACCTTCATGCAAGATTTCATTTCTTTTCATTTTTAATATAACCTCCATACTATTTTAGGCAAGTTTTTTTATTACACCTTCCATTGGTTGCCTCTAAATTAGACTTCCAAAGTTAGAATTTAATAAAAAGATTGTAAAAAAGATGTTAAAAGATGTTAAAAATCTGAGAAGGGAAATTTTTTTGTGAGAAAGATTAAAAATCTTGTTGAATTATACGACCATTTTCTTTTTCTGATTTATAAATATCGTATATGAATGTTGGACTTTCAAGGTATAATCCAGTTTCAGGATTGTTAAGTTTTTTTATAATTTCTGAAGTGTAAAATCGCTGCATTGCTTCAAGCATAGGAATTTTAAAATCTTCCATTATGAAAAAGATAATGTCATCGGTTATTAATTCTATTAATTGTTCCTGTTTAGACATTTTGAACCCCATTTTTTATTAAATAAAATAAAGCCTTTTCTGTATGAAATGAATATTGATTTGTGAGTTTTTTAAATTTCATTTCATTTACCAATGTTTCAACAGAAATTAAACCATCAGAAAATTGACGGAAAAGTAAAGCTAAATCATCGTCTGCAATTGGTCCACATACATGGAAGTTTTCTTTCCCCCCCCTTACAAAATTTTGTAAACTCAATATAATCTTTCTTATGTCTCAGGATTTGACTAAAGGAAATATTTCAAAATCTTTGTTAAAATTTTCGCTTCCGTTTTTGCTTGCGAATTTTTTGCAGCTTTTGTACGGACTTGCAGATTTGTATGTCATTGGAAAATTCTGTTTTTCTGCGGAAATTACTGCGGTTTCAGTTGGCAGCCAGATTATGCATCTTTTTACGGTTGTAATTATCGCGCTTTCGATGGGAACGACCGTTATGATTAGTCACAATGTTGGTGCAAAAAATCAATCTGCCATTTTAAAAACGATTGGAAATTCCGTTACAGTTTTCGCCATTTTTTCCGTACTTTTGTGCGCAATTTCTCTTTTTTCTGTAAATTTGATTTTAAAACTCCTTTCCGTACCGCAGGAATCGCTTCCCCAAACTCGAATTTATTTAATTGTGTGTTTTTCGGGCCTTCCTTTTATCGTTTTTTACAATTTAATCAGTTCAATTTTACGCGGACTCGGGGATTCAAAAACGCCAATGTTCATAATTTTTATTGCGTGTCTAATCAACATTTTTATCGATTTTCTGCTGATTGGCTATTTTAAAGTTGGAGTTTTAGGGGCCGCTTTAGGAACAGTGATTTCTCAAGGCCTTAGCGTTGTTTTTGGAATTCTTATTTTAAAATTCGGAAAAACAAAAATTCCGCTTTCAAAGGAAGATTTTCGCCTTAATTCGCAGATTGTAAAAAAAATTTTTTTTGTAGGACTACCGATTGCGGTTCAAGACGGATTTATTCAAATTTCTTTCATTATAATTACAAAAATTGCAAATTCCCGCGGAGTTGAAATTGCCGCCGCCGTTGGAATCGTTGAAAAAATTATCGGGATGATGTTTTTGGCCCCTTCAAGTATGCTTTCTTCAATTTCAACTTTTTGTGCCCAAAATGCCGGTGCCGCCCAACATAAACGCGCGATTAAAGCCCTGTTTTTGGGAATGATTTTTACCACGATTTTTGGAATTTTTTTTACGATTTTGTCGCAATTTATCCCGGAAAATCTAGTTTCAATTTTCACTTCTGAAAAAAGTGTCATCAGATTTGGCGCCCAATATTTGCGCTCTTATGTTTTCGACTGCATTTTCGCCGGATTTCATTTTTGTTTCAGCGGATTTTTTGCTGCCTACCAGAAATCGATTTTGTGTTTCATCCACAACTTAATTTCCGTAATTGCTGCCAGAATCCCTCTTTCATATCTTGCAACAAAATTATACCCCGAAAATCTTTTTCCAATGGGGCTTGCCGCTCCAATCGGTTCTTTACTTTCAAGCATAATTTGCGTAATATTTTTTGTAGTATTCTTTAAAAAATATTTTAAAAGCTCGAATTAAAGGAATTTGAAAAATGGATTTAAAAAAAGTAATAAAATCGTTCACAATTTTAGACATCTTAATAATAATTCTAGTTTTAATTTTCGCTTTTTTCAGTATTTTTTCTCTTTTTAAAAATCAGAATCAAAATGAAATCACCGTAAACGCCAACGGGACACTTTACAAATATTCGCTTTCGCAAAACGGCACTTTTTCAGTTCAAGGGGAATTGGGCCCCACCGTTTTTGAAATTAAAGACCGCAAAGTTTTTATAATGGATTCGCCCTGCCCAGAAAAAAAATGCCTTCACCAAAAATCGCTTCCGCTTGTGTGCCTTCCAAACAAGGTGATTATCACAAGTGCCCAGGAAAAATTCGATGGAATTGCAGAATAAAAAAATCGATTTTAACCGAATTTCCTATCTTTGCGCAATTTCCTTAATTTTTTCGTACGCAGAAATGATTTTGCCAAAAATTACGCCGTTTTTAAAACTCGGTCTTTCAAATATTGTGATTTTGTCGGCATTTTCGCTCAATTTTTTATCGTTTTTTCTACTTACGATTTTAAAATCTCTTACATCGTCAATTTTTTCAGGAACACTTTTTACCCCGTTTTTCATAATTTCGATTTTTCAGTCGGTTTTAAGCGGATTTTTAATGTTTTTTTTGTGGCGATTAAATAAATTTTTCAATAAAAAATTTTTCAGTATTTACGGG
>CAVHIX010000043.1:0-3971 GCA_963636135.1 Anaerovoracaceae bacterium | reverse complement strand
ATTTACGGGATTTCAGTTTTAGGTTCAGTTTTCAGCGGATTTGTTCAAATTTTTCTTGCAAGTTTTTATCTTTCCGCAGAAATTTTTTCGCTTTTAGGAATCGTTTCAATTTTCAACCTGATTTCCGGATTAATAACAGCATTTTTCGCAGATTATTTTGAAATTTCAGAAAATATTCCATCTTTTACCGAACAAATTTTGCCCGCCAAAAACAGATTTAAAAATCTTTTTTTAATTTTTGCAATTTTGTCTTTTTCAATTTGCGTTTTCATTTTTGATAATTTATATTTTCTGCTGATTTCCACAATTTTAAGTTTTATTTTTCAAATTTTTTCCAAACGAAAGATTAAAATTTTACCACATCTTTCAATCTGGATTTTCGTACTCGTAACAAGCCTTTTTTCCCCATCCGGAAAAGTCCTTTTTTCACTCGGAAATTTTTCCATCACAAGCGGGGCACTATTTTTAGGAATCAAAAAATCGTTAAAACTTTCGTGTGTGAGCGCGTTGAGCCAATGCTTAGTGTGCCTAGATTTTTCTTCAAATAAGATTTTTTCGCCAATTTTTGCCCATTTTAAAATCATTTTAAAAAAATACAACGCCCAATCCGGGAATGTCATCAAAAAATTAAAGTCGGCATTAAATGAATTTTAATTTTTTTTAAATTTTCTGTATGGATTTAAAATCGCCTAAAATTTCAATTTTATTTTCGAGCCCGGAAGTATACAAAAGCGAATTGTCGGTTTTAATCAAAATCATTTCAAAATCAGCGTGGGTTTTAAAATATTTTATCGCGTCATTTTCGCCCAAAATAAAAAGTGAAGTGCTCAATAAATCGGCGTAAAGGGCATTTTTGCAAATAATCGTAACGGAAGCCAAATCGTTTTGAACCGGCCGACCAGTTTTTGCATCAAAAATGTGAATATATTTTTTTCCGTCGCTGCCAACAAAAAATCGTTCGTAGCCGCCACTCGTGATTATTGCAGAATTTTCAATATTCACGGCAAGTTGAATTTCCTGCCCAAACGGATTTTTAATCCCAACCCGCCACAAAGAATTATTATTTTTTTTGCCGAACGCGTAAATATTCCCACCAAAATCTAAAATTGCTGATTTTATCCCATTTTTTTGCAAAATTTTTACACTTTCATCTGTTAAAAACCCTTTTGCAAGTGAACCTAAATCCGCCATCATATTTTGCGGTTTTAAAATCTTATTTTCGCCTAAAAACTGAACCTTTTTAAAATCCGTTTTCTGCAAACAAGAAAAAATTTCGCTTTCCGTAGGAATTTTGTAATCGCCAGTTGTAAAACCCCACTCCAAAATCACCGGATACAAAAAAGGATTAAAATGCCCTTCAAAAGTGTAAGCATTCTGAACACCATATTCCAAAAGATTGTAAGTTTCGCTCGAAAGCCCAAAAATTTCGTCTTGAGAATGATTAAATTTGTAAAGTTCGCTGTTCGGGTCAGTCGTTGAAAAAAGGGATTCTAATGTTTTAATTCGTTCTAAAATTTGCTCGTTCGCCAAAGAAGAATTTTTTCCGTAAGTTTTAATCGTCATAAAAGTGTTCATCGCGTTAATGCTAGAAACTTTCGGATTTTGAGAGGCACAAGAAAAAATTAAAATCGGCGTTAATAGTAGAAGAAACCGATTACGAATTGCCCTGCATTTGAACATAAACAAGATTTGCAAGATTTTCCAAAGATTTTTCAGTGGCATTTTGTTTCATACTAACGCTGTACATAATTCCTGGAACGGCATCCCACCAAATACAGATTCCAAGAGAGCCTTCTTCTGAATTATAAAGTTTTACAGTCGCATTATTATAACCAACTTTTACAACTGAAGATTTTTGCCAGTCGTAATAAAACCCAGAAATATCTTTTAATTCAAGTTCAGATGAAAGTTCTGCGCGAACAGTACATTCAGCGTCATTCCACAAAAAATCAGCCTGCGCCAAAGAGCCCGAAATAATCGAATAGCGAACATTTTTTGCGTTTTCTGGAACATTAAAAGTCAGCCCAGTTGTAGTTAAAATGTCTTCCTTTGAAGATTCTTTTACCGGATTTGCAAGCCCCACAAAATCTTCATTTTTAACATCCTGATTCTGTGAAACCGGCGCCCTCTTACATCCAAAAACGCCCATTAATATAAAAGAAATTAAACAAATCATCAAAAAATTACAATTATTTTTCATATAATAAAATCTACATTCAGAATCATTTTTTTTCAAGCGAATTTTTAATATTGCTAATCTTTATGAATTCAGTTATAATTGCATGACTAAAATGAATCGCCAAATCTTTTGGGGAAAGTTATGAAAGGTCGATTTTTAATTTATTCTATTCTCAATCAAATCTCTTTTAAAAAAATAAGTTTTAAAAAATCAATAAATATTCTATTTTAATGGAGGAAATATGAAAAAAAATCTTTTTTTAATTTTTAGCGTGTTTGTTTCTATTTTGTTTTTTTCATGTTCACAATCGTCTTCGTCTTCAATCAGTTTTTCACTTCCAAATTCGGTTTTTAAAAGTTTGAATAAATCGGAATCAGAAAATTTGGTTTACAATTTAAAAATCAATCTTTCTGGCGATTATGCAAAAGAATATTCTTTTACTTTTTCAAATGAAAAGATGCCTTCAGTTTACACGATTGATAATCTTCCGGTTGGGGTAAAAATCGAAATTAACGCAAAACTTCTTTTAGACGATGTTGTTTACTACGCTTCAAAAGAATCTGCTTCTGTAACGCTTGAATCTGGTAAAAATTCTGCAAATTTAAAACTTGTTCGCCTTTATTCAGATGTGAGCATTGACCTTGCCGATTTTGAAATTCAAATGACATATTCAAAAGATGGAAATTCAATAACTTACGACAAAAATACAGAATCGATTTCAATTTCGCTTGTGGACACTGATGTTTCGTTTGGCCTTGTAACTGATTTTAATGGTGAGGCAACTTATAAATGGCTTTTAAACGGCACAGAACTTGAAAGCACAACTGATTCTTGTAAAGTTAATTTTACGGAAAATGCTTCGGTTTTGGTTGATGAAAAAAATACAATTTCGTGCATTATAACTTCTGGTGGAGTTCAAGAAATTGCGGAATTGAGTTTTGAAGTAAAATTGTCTGAATCTTAAATTTAAAGAGAGAGATTTAGATAGTATAGAATTTTTATCTTTTTTACAGGAGAAGAAAATGAAGAAAAAATTATTTTTAGGAACTGCCCTTTTCGCTTTGATTGCAGTTTTTTCTGGTTGTTCAAATGTTTTTGACAATTATGAAGAAAGTAAATCTAAAACTAGCGATATGCCAGTTCAGATTAGTATTTCAAAAAAGTCTGGGCGATATATTGCCGCTACTGAATGGGCTATAAGTAAAATTTCAAGTTGGACCCTTTCTTTTACAGAAAAAAATACTAGTGCAAAAGAAATTGGTTACTGGGATTCAACAGCTACAACCCACAATGATGCAACAATCACAGTTAAATACAACGAAGACACAAAAACATTCGGTCTTTCAAAAATTGGAACTGGAACTTACACTCTTGAAATTACTGGAAGTTGCGAAAATTCTTATTCAGTTTACGGAACAACTTCTATTGTAATCGATTCAGAAAAAACAAATTCTGCTTCTGTATTGCTCGATCTTAAACGCCAGTCAACAGGGGAACTCTCTCTTACATTTAGTGCCGGTTCAAATAATTTTACAATTAGCGATAGTCTTGCAAATACAATTAAGGCAACTTTAACACCTTTAGAAGGCAGTAACGGAACAGAAAAAACTGTTACTTTAAGCACAGATAATACAGCTGATTTTTATATTTCTAGTGAAAAAATAATTCTTTCACTTACTTCGTTCCCATCAGGATTTTATAAATTAACTTTTGACAATTTAGATGATTTGAAAACTAAATATTATGTTACTTCTAATTATCAGATTATTGAAATCGCAGATGGTGTTTCTAC
>CAVHIX010000042.1:0-12378 GCA_963636135.1 Anaerovoracaceae bacterium | reverse complement strand
GTTTCATTGATTTCTCCAGCTAGATTTTTATTTAATGCAGGAAAAACGCCTAAAGAATGGAATCAAAAAATGCTTAATGATGAATATTTAAAAGTTATTCTTTATGAGCAGGATAGTTCAAAGATTTTTCCAAGAACTGATATAAAAGGTGGAATTGCAATTCTTTTGAGAAATGAAAATATAAAATGTGGAAAAATAGGATTTTTTACAAATTATCCAGAATTATATGGAATATTAAATAAAGTGAAAAATTCTAAATTTGAAACATTTTCGCAACTTGTATATGCACCAGAAAGTTATAAACTTTCTTCAAAATTGCATACAGAAAATCCTAAGGCAAAAGAGAAATTAAGCGAAGGTCATGATAATGATGTTACAACAAATATCTTTGCAAAATTAAATGAACTGTTTACAGATAAAAAGCCAAATGATGGAAAAGATTATATTCAAATTTTGGGTCTTGATGGTACAAAAAGAGCTTACAAATTTGTGAGAAAAGATTATATACTACCACCTGAAAATTTTGCCAATTATAAAGTATTCGTTCCTAAATCAAATGGTTCGGGCGCGATAGGCGAAGTCCTATCGACGCCCTTAATCGGGCAGCCCTTAATCGGGCATACACAAACTTTTATAAGTATTGGTAATTTTAAAACGGAAGAAGAAGCAAATGCCTGTTTAAAATATGTAAAGACGAAATTTGCACGAACATTACTCGGTACATTAAAAATTACTCAGGATAATAAAAAATCAACCTGGGCAAACGTCCCACTCCAAAACTTCACCGCTCAAAGCGACATAGACTGGTCTGCCGCCATCCCCCAAATTGACAGCCAGCTCTACGCCAAATACTCCCTGTCCCCAGAAGAAATCGCCTTTATCGAAAAAATGATAAAGCCCATGGAGTAGAAGAACATATGCAAAAAATTATAAAGTAACTTATTACGCTCTTTTTATGGTTATTGCGGTGCGTTGAAGTGAGTTTGAACTTCCCCCCCTTAAACCTCAATCTTTAATCCGTCGAATCCGGGCAAAACGGTGTAGCCTTCGTTTAAAACTTTTTCTTTCAAGGTGCAAAATTGGTTGAGGTTGTTTTGCAAATATTCTTTTATTTGTTCGTGCGAATTCTCGTGCGTGATGTGCGTGAGAAAAATGTGTTTTGCGTTGATTTTTTCGCCGGCTTCGACTGCCTGAAGGTAGCTAAAATGCGTTGCGTGCGGTTCGATTCTTAATCCGTCGATTACGGCATAGTCGATTATTCCGCCTTTTTGCAAAATCGTTTCAAATCCTTTTGGGCGAATTGAATTGCAATCCGTTAAATACAAAATTGAATGTTTTTCGCCGTTTTTGCAGATTGAAAACATATAGCCGCTTGTGTGCAGTTTTCCGTGTCGCATCGGGATTGGTAAAATTTCTACATCGCCGATTTTTAAAGGCCCATTTTTTGTAATTGCGGTTATGTTGTGGAGTGCGATTTTTGGTTTTCCGCCACCGATTTGAGTTGGCATAAAAATGTAATCAAATCTATTTTTTACATCTTTTAGCGTATTTTTGTTCGCGTAAAAATTTAAGCCTTTTCCGGGAGTGGCGTTTTTGCAAGGTTCAGTTCCTTTTCCGCACGATTGGGTATGGCTGAAAATTCGAATGTCGTCTAAGCCATAAATGTGATCTGCGTGTCCGTGAGTGAGTAAAACGGCATCGAGCCTGTCGATTTTGTATTTTAAAGCCTGAATCCTGAATTCCGGGCCAATGTCGATTAAAATTTTTGTTACGGTTTTGTCGCTGTTTTTATTTTCTAGAAGGGCAGCACATCTTAGGCGTTTGTCGTGCCTGTCTTTTGAAGTGCAGACTGGGCATTTACAACCGATTGCCGGAACGCCTTGACTTGTGCCTGTTCCCATTAATGTGAGTTTCATTAAATTGTTCCTTCGTAAACTAAACCTTGTTCTCCGTCAATTGTAACGCTTAAATCACTTTCAAGATTTTTTAATGCGTCCGGGGTGTTTGTAATCCATACAATATTTGGATTTATGATTGTAAGTTTTTCAGTCGGAATGTCGCTTCCTGATTCTGCGATAACGCCATCTGCAATTCTTAAAAGCGGAATTAAATCTTCTGTGATTCGCCAACAGACGAGAATAAAATGTTTTCGCGTTTTTATAATCTGGTGCAATTCTTCCGGATTGTGAACTTGTAAAATTCTTCCGCGAGCCTGAGTTTTTTCCTGATTTGCAAAACCAAAATGTGTTCCCCGCGAAATAATTGTTCCAACGATAATCACTTTGATTGTGTTTACCATGAGCGGAGAAGAAATTGGAATTCCAGCGCACATAATTACTTTATCAGAAAGATGAATTGCCTTGCAGTCGAGGGCCAATTTTATTGCGTTTTGAATCATCATTTCTGAATCATCTGCGACTTTGCACAAAACCGGGCTTACCCCCCACTGAATCATAAGCTGACGGCAAACTTTTTTGTCTGGCGTTACGGCTATTACGATTTGTTCCGGGCGGAAACTTCCAATCATTCTTGCGGTGTTTCCGTGGAGTGTTGGAATGATTATGGCTTTTGCGTTTATGTTTCGTGCGAGTTTGTATGCACTGTGCGTTACCATGTGCCCAATTTCCTGTCCTGGAACGAATGCCAAGTCTGCCTGTTTCATTCGGATTAAATATTCGTTCGATTGTTCTGTTGTGTGCGTGATTAAAGCCATTGTTTTTACGGATTCTACAGGGTATTTTCCGCTGGCAGTCTCTCCGCTTAGCATTACGGCGTCTGTTCCATCAAAAACGGCATTTGAAACATCGGTTAATTCAGCGCGCGTTGGTCTAGGATTAAAAATCATAGAATCTAGCATTTGAGTTGCTGTGATTACAGGTTTTCCGGCTTTTCGGCAGCAACTGATAATCGCTTTTTGTGCCAAAGGAATTTTTTCTGTTGGAAGCTGAACTCCTAAATCTCCTCGCGCAACCATAACGCCATCTGCTTCTTTTACGATTCCGTCGATATTGTTCAATCCTTCTTCGTTTTCAATTTTTGCAATGATTTTTGCAGTTGAATTCAAAGATTTTAAATATTCACGGATTTCAACGATTTCTTCCGGGAAACTTACAAAACTTGCGGCTACAAAATCAATATCTTCGCCAACCCCGAATTTTAAATCTTCTTTATCTTTTGGCGACATTATTGGAAGCCCCGCGTGAACGCCAATGAGATTTACATTTTTTTTGCTTCCGATTTCGCCACTGTTTTTTGCGGTACAAAGGATTTTTTCGCCTTCGATTTTGTCTACATCAAGTTCGATTAAGCCGTCCGCGATTAAGATTTTTACGCCTGGAAAAAGTTTTTCTTTTGCTTCTTTCCAGGAAATGCTTATGTGGCAAGGCGAAGTTTCAGTTTCGTTTACGCATAAAGAATCGTCGGTAACAACTTCAACGCTTTGGCCATTGTAAAATTTCACTTTTTCATCATTTTGAATGTTTCCAGTGCGAATTTCAGGCCCTTTTGTGTCGAGCAAAATGCCCACCGGAATATTTAATTTTTCGGAAACTCGTTTTACGCGATCCATGGCGTCTTTGTGCCATTCGTAAGTTCCATGTGAAAAATTGAATCGGGCAATACTCATTCCAGATTCAATCATTTGCCGAATAG
The DNA here is from genome assembly GCA_963636135.1 of Anaerovoracaceae bacterium. Classification (GTDB taxonomy): domain Bacteria; phylum Spirochaetota; class Spirochaetia; order Treponematales; family Treponemataceae; genus Treponema_D. The sequence goes on along the minus strand of CAVHIX010000042.1, from coordinate 8,727 downwards.
TTTCATCATCGTTACACGCCGGCCCAATCGAGCAGACGATTTTTGTCTTATGAATAAACATAATTTTATTATAAATCAAAAGAGATTTATTTGAAAATAAATTTTTATTAATTTTTTGTAATTTTTAAATAAAATTTATAAAAAAATGCCCGAGCGTTTTGCCCAGGCATAAAAGAATTTTTGAAATCAGATTTTTTTATTTAATCGATTTGTGGTATTCCTGAAGTGATTTTACTCCGCCTTCGCCACCAATTCCATCTTTTACGGCTGCAATGCCTTTTACTGCGGCAAGGGCACCGGCTAAAGTTGTAATGTAGCTGACTTTGTATTTTAAGCACGCTTTACGGATTGTTTTTCGGTCTTCATCGTAATTTCGTTTTGCTTTTGGAGTGTTGATTACAAGGCAAACTTCTTTATTCATGATGATGTCGATTACATCCGGGCGGCCACCACCGATTTTATTTACAACATCGCATTTAATGTTGTTTGCGTTATAAAAATCTGCGGTTCCTTGAGTTGCAACCAAAGTGAATCCTAAATCTTTCAGTGTTTTTCCGATTGTTAAAACTTCTTCTTTTTGAGATTCTTTATTGCTCAAAGAAATTAAAACTTTTTTGTTTTCCCAAGGCTCTGGCGCGTGTGGAAGTTCGCTTCCGGCAGCTTCTTGTGCTTTATAATATGCAAGCGGGAATGTCTGGGCAAGGCCTAAAACTTCACCAGTAGAACGCATTTCTGGCCCTAAAATTGGGTCAACTCCTGGGAATCGGCTCCAAGGAAGAACTGCTTCTTTTGCACCGTAATATGGAATTACTTTATCTTTGAGATTTAAACTTTCCAAAGATTCGCCTAACATCATTCTTGTGGCTAATCGCGCCATTTGAGTGTCGCAAACTTTTGAAACAAGAGGAACTGTTCGGCTGGCTCTAGGATTTGCTTCGATTACATAAACTTTTCCGTCTTCGATTGCGTATTGCATATTCATCAAACCGCAAACATGAAGGCTTTCTGCAATCTTTTTTGTGTATTCTTTGATTGTTTTAAGATTTTCTTCAGAAATACTAACCGGAGGAATTACACAAGCTGAATCTCCTGAATGGATTCCCGCAAGTTCAACATGTTCCATAACTGCCGGAATGTAAACATGATTTTTATCGGCAAGAGCATCGGCTTCACATTCAAGGGCATTTCTTAAGAATCTGTCGATTAAAAGAGGTCTATCTGGAGTTACGCCAACGGCCTTTTCAACATATTCTTTTAGAGTTTTTTCGTCGTAAATTACTTCCATTCCGCGACCGCCCAAAACGAACGAAGGACGAATCATAATTGGGTAACCGATTTTTTCTGCACATTCTTTAGCTTCATCAAAATCAGTTGCCATTCCGCTTTCTGGCATAGGAATATTTAATTTTTCCATCATATGGCGGAACAAATCTCGGTCTTCTGCAATGTCGATTGAATCGATTGAAGTTCCAAGAATATTTACGCCGTTTTCCTGTAATTCGCGGGCAATATTGAGCGGAGTTTGTCCACCAAACTGAACGATTACGCCAAACGGTTTTTCTTTTTCGTAGATTTGTAAAACATCTTCTGTTGTAACCGGTTCAAAGTAAAGTTTGTCAGAAGTGTCGTAGTCTGTAGAAACTGTTTCTGGGTTACAGTTTACGATGATTGTTTCGTATCCTAATTCTTTTAACTGCATTGCAGCGTGACAACAACAATAGTCGAATTCGATTCCTTGACCGATTCTGTTTGGACCACCGCCTAAAATCATGATTTTTTTAGGATTTGTAGTTGCTTTTGAAGTGTCTTTTGCGTTGTAAGTTGAATAGTAATAATTTGCGTTTTTTACACCGCTAACAGGAACTGCAAGCCATGCTTCTTTGATTCCAAGTTCGTTTCGGCGGGCACGAATGTCTTTTTCTGAAATTTTTAAGATTTTTGAAAGATATTTATCGCTGAATCCGTCTTTTTTAGCCTGAATCAAAAGTGAATCTTCTGGAACGCGACCTGGATTTTTGAGCATTTCTTCTTCAAGGTCAACGAGTTCTTTCATCTGCTCAAGGAAATATTCTTTTACATATGTAAGTTCGTGGATTTTCTGAATTGAAACGCCTTTTCGCAATGCTTCGTAAATCTGGAAATATCGTTCTGAACTTGCAGTTTTTAACATTTCGCAAAGTTCGTCTGCTGATTTTTTGTTGAAATCTTTTGCAAAACCTAAACCGCTTCTTCCGTTTTCGAGTCCGCGAATTGCTTTCTGGAATGTTTCTTTGAAAGTTTTACCGATTGCCATAACTTCGCCAACGGCTTTCATACTTGTTCCCAAAGAATCTTCTACGCCGCGGAATTTTTCGAATGCCCAGCGAGCAAATTTTAAAACAACATAGTCTCCGTCTGGGGCTCCACCTGGAGTGTATTTTTCAAGAGTTCCGTCTCGCCAGTAAGGGATTTCGTCTAAAGATACTCCGCTTGCGAGTTTTGCAGAAATTAATGCGATTGGGAATCCTGTTGCTTTTGAAGCTAATGCTGAAGAACGGCTTGTTCGAGGGTTGATTTCGATAATTACGATTCTTCCTGTTTTTGGATTGTGTGCGAACTGAACATTTGTACCACCGATTACGCCTATTGATTCAACGATTTTGAATGCCATTTTTTGCAATTTTTGTTCGAGTTCTTTGTCGATTGTCATAAATGGTGCAGAACAGAAACTGTCGCCTGTGTGAACGCCAACTGCATCGATATTTTCGATAAAACAGATTGCAACCATCTGATTTTTTGCGTCTCGTACAACTTCAACTTCAAGTTCTTCCCAACCGAGAATTGATTCTTCTATTAAACACTGATGAGTCATAGAAAGGTCAAGTCCGTTTGCTACGATAGATCTTAATTCTTCAACATTGTAACAGAATCCGCCACCTTGACCGCCCATTGTGTATGCCGGACGAACTACAAGTGGGAAACCGATTTCTTCAGCGATTTTTTCAGCCCCTTCGATTGTGTGGCAAATTCCTGAGCGAGGAGTGTCAATTCCCAAAGATTTCATTGTTTCTTTAAAGATTTCACGGTCTTCTCCGCGTTCGATTGCGTCAAGATTTACACCGATTACCTGAACTCCATATTTTTCTAAGATTCCGGCTTTGTTCAATTCCATTGCCATGTTAAGGCCAGTTTGACCGCCAAGGTTTGGTAAAAGTGCATCTGGGCGTTCTTTTTCAATGATTTGAGAAATTCGCTCTACATTTAAAGGTTCAATATAAGTTGCGTCAGCCATAACTGGGTCAGTCATAATAGTTGCAGGGTTTGAGTTTACAAGAACGATTTTGTATCCTTGTTCTCGTAATGCTTTACACGCTTGAGTTCCAGAATAGTCAAATTCGCAAGCCTGACCAATTACAATCGGACCTGAACCAATAATCATAACTTTATTGATGTCTGTGCGTTTCATTTTTTTACACTCCAAAAAAAAAGCCGAATTCAAATAAAGAATTCAGCTAAAATTTACAATAGAACAATATGAATTTCAGAAAGTAAATCGAGAGTTGTACAAAAATTTCTAATCTTCATATTCATATAACTACTGATTTTATTCTGTTTTGCCTATTTTTTCAAGGATTTTTTATTAAAAATTAGATTGCGTCAAATCCCCTTTGTAAATCGTCAATTATATCCTGGTAATGTTCAGTTCCAATTGAAAGTCGGATTGTGCTTTGCGTGATTCCCTGGTCTAAAAGTTCTGCGTCGGTGAGCTGACTGTGAGTTGTCGTTGCCGGGTGAATTACAAGCGATTTTACATCTGCAACATTTGCAAGCAAACTGAAGATTTTAAGACTGTCGATAAATTTCCAGGCTGCTTCTTTTCCGCCTTTAATTTCAAATGTAAAAATTGAAGCCCCTCCGTTCGGGAAATATTTTTTGTAAAGTTCGTGATCCGGGTGGTTTTCAAGTGAAGGATGATTTACTTTTTCAACTTTCGGGTTATTTTTTAAGAATTCTACGACTTTTTTTGTGTTTTCAATGTGGCGATCCAATCTTAAAGAAAGAGTTTCAACGCCCTGCAAAAGCAAAAATGCATTAAACGGACTGATTGCGGCCCCTTCGTCACGGAGTAGAATTGCACGAACATAAGTTACGAATGCGGCTGGCCCTGCAGCGTCTGCAAAACTGATTCCGTGGTAGCTTGGGTTTGGTTCAGAAATCGGTTTGTATTTTCCGCTTTTTTTCCAGTCGAAAGAGCCACCATCAACGATTATTCCGCCTAAAGAAGTTCCGTGTCCGCCAATGAATTTTGTTGCAGAATGAACCACGATGTCGGCTCCGTGTTCAAAAGGCCTGAATAAATATGGAGTTCCGAATGTGTTGTCGATTACAACCGGAAGATCATGTTTGTGAGCGATTTTTGCAATTTCGTCAACATTTGGAATGTCTGCGTTCGGATTTCCTAAAGTTTCAAGGTAAATGGCCTTTGTGTTCGGGCGAAGTGCGTTTTCTACTTCAGAAAGATTGTGGGCGTCTACAAAAGTTGTTTCAACTCCGAATTGCCTTAAGGTGTGTGCCAAAAGATTGTAAGATCCGCCGTAAATCGTTTTTTGAGCGACAATGTGATCCCCGTTTTGCGCCAATGCCTGAATCGTATAAGTGATTGCCGCTGCCCCAGAAGCGACTGCTAAAGCGCCTGTTCCGCCTTCTAACGCTGCGATTCGTTTTTCTAAAACTTCCTGAGTTGAGTTTGTAAGTCGGCCGTAAATGTTTCCCGCATCGGCAAGGCTAAATCTATCGTAAGCGTGTTTTGAATTGTGAAAAACATACGAAGTCGTCTGATAAATTGGAACTGCCCGTGAATCTGTCGTTGGGTCTGCCTGTTCTTGTCCAACATGAAGTTGTAATGTTTCAAAATGTAATTTGTCTGCCATAGAATTCCCCCTAAGCGGTTTATAAATTATTTATGAGAAGATTTATAAACCTATTTTCCTACTTGGTCAATAGGTAATAGAGAGAATTCTAAACTTATTTTAAATTTTTATTAAAAATGATTTTTGTTTTGGCACACTAATTTTTAAAATCCCATTTTCAACTTTTGCATTGAGATTTTGGCCTAATTCGTCTGATTTTAAAATCTGATTTTTTGCGGCTCGTTCTCCAAAAATTAAAAGTGGAATTTCAAGGTTTTCATCCGTTTTTGAATTTGAACAGATTGAAATAAAAATCTGCTCTGGCGTAAAGCGTGCAAATGAAAAAATAAATCCTTCATCGTATAAAATTTTAAATCCGCCGTCGCTGAATGCTTTATTTTGCGTTTTAATTTTGCAAAGTGAAGAATAAATTTTGTACGACCATGTTTGTTCAATATTTTTGTGCCACGGCATAGGGTAGCGGCAGCCTTCCATGGAATCTGTTGTGCCGTCAATTTCTGCTTCGTCTCCATAATAAATATTTGTGCATCCCGGAAGTGTAAAAAGCATAATCAGGGCGCCTTGAATATTTTCTTTTGTAATGTTTTTGTCATTGTGGAATCGCGGAACATCGTGGCTGTCTAAAAGATTAAATTGCATTTGCCGAATTGCAAACGGAAGCTTTGATAAAAATCCTGAAATTCTGTTTGATAAATCTTTTGCAGTTGATTTAATCGGAATTTTTCTTAAATTTTCGTCGCGGGAAAGATAAATGTCTGGCTGTCCGTAGAATTGCCGAATCGCACGACTTGACGCGTAATAATTCATCTGAGAATCCCATTCGTTTCCGTTTAAAAATTCTGAACAATCGCTCCAATCTTCTGCGAGAATGTATGCGTTTTTGTTTTCTTCTTTTATTGATTTACGGATTTCAGGCCAAATCTGGTGATGAAGCTGAAGTTCATTATTTCGGGCCATTACATCTGCAACATCAAATCGCCATCCGTCTGTGTTGAACGGGGGTTTTAGCCATTTTTTTACAAGCGAATCCGGATTTTTAAAAATCACATTCCGAAGTTTTTGCGAAGTGTAGTTTAAAGTCGGCAGCGTTGGAACATCAAACCATGCTTTGTAAGAATTATCTTTATTGAAAAAATAAAATTCGCGTTCTTCGCTTTGCGGATTGTTGTATGCCCCTTGCGTTTTGTCAAAAAAAGTTCCGTCGCGGTTGAACCATTTGTTTGCAATTCCTGTGTGATTTATCGAAACATCGAGAATTATTTTAATTCCGTTTTTGTGAAGTTCTTCCGTAAGGTCAGAAAGGGCCTTGTCGCCACCAAAATGCGGGTCAACATGAAAATAATCTAAGCAATCGTATTTGTGAACTGTTGCGGCATAAAAAATCGGGTTCAAATAAAGGGCAGTAACGCCTAACTTTTTGAAATAAGGGATTTTTTGCCTGATTCCTTCAAGGTCGCCTCCGTAAAAATCGAGGCAGTGGGCCTTTGTGTATGGCTCTGGCACTGAATCCCAATTTTTAATTTTTTTGCATGGGTAACCGTCAAAACTGTATTCGCCGTCTTTAACATCGTTTTCTGGGTTTCCGTTACAAAATCGTTCTGGAAAAATTTGATAAAAAACTGCATTTTTAACCCATTCAGGCTGGTCAAAATCGATTAAAAGTCTGAAAATTCGCGATTCGTCCGGAACATAAGTTGTAATTCCGCCTTCGTTGTAGTAAAAAATTTCTGAATCCGTGCCAATTATAAAAAGATAACGGAATTCCTTTTCAAAAACCTGAACGCTGCACTCAAACCGCTGAAGGCCATTTTCTTCACTTACAAGGCTCATCGGAATGGTGCGCTCGGCTCCGTTGAATTTTGCAAGCAGAAGCACAACTTTTACAAACGGATTTTTAATCATTTGTAAAGAAATTTTAATCTTTTCGCCAGTTTTCGGCAAAGGATTTGAAACAAAATAAATTGAACCATCGCTATAAATGCTTTTTAACCAAATATTTTTATCCATAGCACAATAATAAATCGGTTTTTAAAAAAAGAAAAAATAAAATTTTTAAATTAACAAAAATTTATTAAAACGAAAAAGATTTTTCATAAATCGTCTTAAAAATTTTCTTCTTTTTTTTGAAATTGATTCGTGTTATAATTTTTTTATGAAATTTAAAAAGATTTTTTTATTATTTATTTTAAGTCAGTCTTTTGTTTTTGCACAAATTAAAGAATCCGTAAAAAATGGCACGATTTTGCATTGTTTCTGCTGGTCGTTTAAAACAATAGAAGAAAATATTCCAAAAATTGCAGAGGCGGGGTTTACGGCGTTGCAAACTTCCCCGGCGAACACTTGTCTTGTTGGCGATTATGGTGGACTTGATTTACTAGGGGCCGATTTAACTGGAAAATGGTATTATCATTATCAGCCTACAGATTGGAAAATCGGAAATTACCAGCTTGGAACCCGCGACGATTTTATCAGTATGTGTAAAAAAGCCAAAGAATATAATGTTGCGGTAATCGTTGATGTTTTGCCGAATCACACAACTCCGCGCGTAAAAGAAATTTCAAAAGATTTTATAGATGCGGTCGGCGGATTTGATAAACTTTTTCATAAAAATAATGACCACGGAATTAAAAATTATTCAGATCGTCTTGAATGTACAACGGCACAAATGGGCGGGCTTCCGGATGTGAATACTGAAAATCCGCTTTTTCAAAAATATTATATGTCGTATGTGAATGATTTAATTGATTGTGGTGCAAACGGATTTCGTTACGATACTGCCAAGCACATTGGCCTTCCCGATGATCCAAAAGACCCTTACGCAAAAGAAAACGATTTCTGGCCGATTTTTACCGGAAAAAAAGCGATTGACGGCGTTGTGCTAAAAAATAAAGATGATCTTTTTATTTATGGTGAAGTTTTACAAGGCGGAGCTTCCCGTGAAGATGCGTATACAAAATTTTTTCCGACTGTTGCAAGTAATTATGGTTCTTATTTAAGAAGTTGCGTAAAAAATAAAAAATTCCCTGCAGAAAGATTAAAAGATTGGCGTCATCCTGGTTCTCCAAAAATGGTAACCTGGGTTGAATCTCACGACACTTATGCAAATCATGGCGAATCTGCGGCATTGAAAAATTTTGAACTTCGTGCAGGATATGCGGTAATTGCTGCCCGCGCGGAAGGCACTCCGCTGTTTTTTAATCGCCCTCAAGGCCCGGAAGGCGTTCAGTTTCCGGGAGTTTCAAAAATCGGCGACAAAGGAAACGATGAATTTTTTAATCCGGAAGTTGTTGCTCTAAATCATTTTAGAACAGAAATGGCTGGTCTTCCTGAACAAATGGAAAACGGTAAAAACGAAAGCATTTTGATTATAAAACGCGGCGAAAAAGGTGTTGTGATTTTAAATGCTTCTAAAAAAAGTGCAAAAGTTGAAATAAAAATCGCTCTTCCAAATGGAATTTATTTTGATAAAGCCCACAAAATTAAATTTTCTGTGAAAGACGGCGTTTTGAGCGGCAAACTTCCAAAAGAAAAAATTGCGGTGGTTTACTAATGGCCTGTTCAACTCCAACGATTTACGATTTTAAAACTTTAAGCGAACAAAAATCTTTTTTACGGAAAAGGGCAAAATCCGCGCTAAAAGAATATTGTTCTGACCAAAAATTAATGGAACAGTGCGCGCTTTCGTGCTTAAATTCTGTTACAAAAAGTGAAATTTATCAGAATGCGGATTTTATTCTTGCGTTTATGCCCCTTTTTGATGAAATGCCGATTTTTAAAATTTTGGTGCAGGCGTTTTTAGACAAAAAAAAGGTTTTGA
>CAVHIX010000041.1:0-12400 GCA_963636135.1 Anaerovoracaceae bacterium | reverse complement strand
GCCTGGGAAGATTTAAAAATCCTAAAAAGCAAAATTTCTTAAAAATTAAGGCAAAATTGTGATTTTTCTTGATATAGTTTTAAATGTTCCGCTGAATCAATTTTTTACATACTCGTACAATCCGGAAGGCGAAAAAGAAGAATTGGCCCCTCAAATCGGAAAAAGAGCCGAAGTTCGTTTTGGAAATAAAAAAATGACCGGATTTATTGTTGGCATTTACAATGAAAAGCCTGAACATTGCGCGGTTGGCATTGAAAAAATCCGGGAAATTACAAGAATTATCGACAAAACGCCACTTTTCACAAAAGAATTGTTCGACATTGCACTTTGGATTTCAAAATATTATCTTTGTACGATTGGGGAAGCGATTTCAGCAATGATTCCATCGGGAAGACGCGAAAGTTTTGAACAGGGATTTTCTTTTGATTCAGATTTGACTTTAAACTTAAAAAAAGATTTGTCCGAAGAACAAAAAATTGCCGTTCAGAAAATCGTAAAATCCGCAGAACAAAATGAAGCAACTTTTCACTATTTATACGGTCCAACCGGAACTGGAAAAACCGAAGTTTTTTTGCAGGCCGCAGAATCGATTTTAAAAAATGGGAAAGGCGTAATTTATTTAGTCCCGGAAATCAGTTTAACTCAGCAAGTAATTGACACCGTAATAAATAGATTTGGAAATACGGCAGCGGTTTTACATTCAGGGCTGACACCAAGCCAAAAACTCACACAATGGAAAAAGATTTTAAACAAAGAATCTAGAATTGTAGTCGGCGCTAGAAGTGCGATTTTTGCCCCAGTTCCAGATTTAGGATTAATCATAATCGATGAAGAACACGATTCTTCGTATAAATCAGGGAATACACCACGATACCACGCACGACAAACTGCAATGTTCCGGGCAACAAAATTAAAAATCCCTTTGGTAATGGGAAGCGCAACCCCAAGCGTTGAAGCATGGCATTTAATGAATTCTGGGAAATTAATAAAACACACGCTTTCAAAACGACTTGCCGGCGGAGAAAAACCAAAAACAAAAATAATCGATTTAAATCTTACAAAAACTTCCGGATGTATTTCCGAAGAACTACAATCAGAAATTGAAAAAACTCTTTCGCAAAAAAAACAGACAATTCTTTTTTTAAACAGAAGAGGATTTACACATTTTTTCAGATGTAACACATGCGGATTTGAATTAAAATGCAAAAATTGTTCAGTTTCGATGACTTACCACAAAGCGCAAAATCGACTTCGCTGTCATTATTGCGGCTCTCAGGCCGTTCCCCCAACAAGCTGCCCAAAATGCGGTTCTTTTGACATCGGCTACTCAGGATTTGGAACGGAATTTATCGAAAACGAAACGGCACAAAAATTTCCGAATGCAAAAATCGTTCGCGTCGACACAGATTCTGTAACAAAAAAAGGCGACCTTCAACAAAAAATTGAAGATTTTAAAAACGGAAAATACGACATAATGCTCGGCACTCAAATGGTCGCAAAGGGATTAAATTTTCCCAATTTGCAAACGGTCGGCATAATTTTGGCAGACACTGCCCTTCATCTTCCGGATTTTAGGGCCACGGAACGAACTTTTTCACTGATTACACAAGTTTCAGGGCGTGCTGGAAGGTTCTTCCCAGACGGAAAAGTTTTCATTCAGACTTACAATCCGTACAACACTGCAATCAGTTACGCGTGTACTTCAAAAATAAACGAATTTTACGAAAATGAAATAAATCAACGAAAATTGCTGAATTTTCCGCCTTTTTCACGATTAATAAGATTAGTTTTTCGCTCGATGAACGGGCAAAATGCACTAAAAACAGCAGAAGAAGCTGCAAATCTTTTAGAATCATTAAAAATTCCTGGCATTGAAATTTTAGGCCCCGCCGAATGCCCACTTTCAAAAATCTCTTCAAACTTTAGATTTCAAATTTTGTTACGAGGCGAAAAAATCGGGCCGCTTCAAAATGCCGTTCACAAACTTTTATACGAATACAAACATTCCCAGCAGGTTTACATTGAATGCGATGTAGATCCGGTTTCGCTTTTGTGATTATTTATGTCGCCTAATTCCGTCAAATTTTATTTCGTATAAAAAAAGGCCTTTCGCAGGGGCGGTGGCGCCAGCTTTTTTTCTGTCTTTTGCTTCGATTATTTTTTGCAGTGAATCAAGGGAGGCATTTTTTTTATCAAGAGAAATTAAAGTTCCTGTGATTGTACGAACCATTTTCCACAAAAAAGCATTCGCTTCAATTTCAAAAACCAAAACTTCAGAATCGTCTGGAAAATTTTTCTGCACAAAAAAATGAGCGTTTTCAATATACCGATTTGTAGAAAGACTCAAATCTCCGCTAGCCGCAAAAGATGCACAATCGATTTCGCCTTTTAATCCTTTGCAATATTCATTTAACCGATTAAGATTTGGCTCATAATTTACAAACCAGCAAAATCTGTTCTGAGAGGCACAAATTTTTTTTGGAACGATATAATATCTGTAAACGCGGCTTGTTGCACTAAAACGGGCATTAAAAGATTTTGAAACTTCTTTTGCATCTGTAATTCGAATATCCTGCGGCAAAAAACAATTTAACGCTTCAGGATAATGACTTACAGGAATCGAATCAATCGGGGAAAAAAAATTAGCAGCTTGAGCTAAAGCGTGAACTCCACTATCCGTTCGCCCGGAACCATACAGAACAATCGGCGTTTTATGCAATTTTTCTAGCGCCAATTCAACTTCGCCCTGCACCGTTCTAAAAGAATTTTTAATATTTCCTTCATCTTGCCGTTGCCAGCCGCAAAAATCAGTTCCATCATAAGAAATTGTTAATAAAATATTACGCATTAAAATTCATCATCACTTACTTCTTTTGAAATTATATCGTACAAATCGCGCGATTTTTCAAGAAGTGGGCCCGGTTTAGATTTAGAAGATTTCCCAAGCCCGAAAATTCTGGCAATTGCAGTTTTTGATTCACTCAATTTTTTTAACCGAAGTTGAACATCTTCTTTTTGACCGTATTTTAATTCCAAAAGCCCACAAAGATAAATTACACCGTCCCAGCCATAATTTTTATCCATGTCAGGGCCAAAATTTCCCAAAGAAGAACATTTTTCTAATCGTTTTTGCTCATTTTCAATCGACTGCTGATAAAAAAACAATGCTTTTCTGTAAAAAACCTGAGAAATGTAATCAAAATTGTGTTCTGGGCAAACATCGTTCAATTCCCCAGAAAGCCAGGCCAATCGCAAAGTTAAAAACGCCAATTTCATCGTCGGAGTTAAATCTGCATTAACATTTGTATAAGTTAGAAGAGCCAGATAATACATCGCACAGCCATCGTAAAGCGTTCGTTCTTTTTTTAACGAAAAATGCGGAAAAATTGTTTCAACTTTTTTTAATCTTTCGTCACGGGCTTCAAAAAGGCGATCTAGAACTTCTTTATTTCGCAATTCTTTAAAATCGCTCCAAAGTAAAGCTGTATAACAATACGGGCAGGCACCAATTTCATAAATCAAAGGATAAATCCGACCAAATCTAGCAGAAGGCTCAAAAATTCGGTGAAGTTCATCGGTAAGGCCCCCCGCAATCATACGACCGTTTCCGCTCATCATTACTTCACGCTCAAAACTTTTTTTACAAACCGGACAGGACATTTTATCTTTTGACCAGTAAGAAATAACCGGTTTCTTTTTTTCTGTATCTTTTGATTTTTTAGAACTCGTTGCCATATTTCACCTTAGTTTATTTTACACTTCAATTATTACAAACGCAACTGCAAACTGTTTTTCATTCGTCAAAGAAACATGAACTTTGGCATTTGGGCACTTTTCATTTAAAATCTTTTTTGCAGAATTTTCTAAAATTATAAAAGGCTTTCCATTTTCGTCGTTCTGAATAAAAACATCTTTTAAATCAAAACCAACAAGGCCCGTTCCAAGTGCTTTAGAAAACGCTTCTTTTGCGGCAAAACGGGAAGCATAATGTTCACAGGATTTTTGCACAGAAGAAAAAGTTTTACATTCCTTTGAATTAAAAAAACGATTTATCATTTCTTCATTTAAAACCCATTTTTTTAACCGCGAAACATCAACTATATCAACTCCAATGCCAAAAATCATTTTAATTCTCAGTTTCTTCAGGATTTTGATTTTCTTCGGAAGTTAAATTTTCATTTTCAATTTCAAAAACTTCTTTTGGTTTTTCGCCAACAGTAATTTTAACAGTCTGATTGTCAAGATTTTTTACAGAAAGCAAAGAATCAAGCGTTTTTACAAGAACATAACATTCGTGCTCGCCAATTGTCGAAATTTTTTTACAATCGATATAAACCGAATCTTCTTTTAATGAAAAATTTTCTACGCTAACTTTTGGGCCCGCTAAAACAAAAGAAATTTTTGGCAATTCCGAAGAGATTGTAAAATGTTCGCTCAAATTTAGAATTTTTGGCGTTACATTTGAAAAAGATTTTTCTGACATTTCCGGGGAAACTTCAACATCAACCCTAAAATCGCCATCCCCTTCCGGATAAACCTGAATAAGCGAATTAATATTGTCAATTTTAGTCGGAACTGAAAAAGTTTTTTTCGCACCTTTTATAATCACTTTTTTTGTATAGATTTGCTTAGTTTTTTCAATTACTGAAGAAGGGCCCACAACTTTTACGCTCGAAGGCACAACGCTCAAATTCGAAACATAATATCCATAATCAGGCTCTCCAGAAGTTGAAGCCACAACCGGAATATATTTTAAAACTTTTTCTTCAAGATTTAATTTTACGCTTTCAGGTTTTATTTTAAACTCAAAAGGCTCAATATTTTTTAAATCTTCAGATAATTCCAATTTTACAGGAATGTCATAAACCCCATTTTCTGTGTATGGCGTTAAATCAATGTAAGCTTTTAAATCTTTTGCACTAATTAAATTTACATGCGCAGAATCAGTTTTAAAATACACCTTTACCGAAGATTGCGAAATATTTTTTGACATCAGCGTACCCGAAGAATTTACGGTCAACGGAAGAGTTACAGTTTTTGATTCAAGCGTTAAAATCTGATGAAAAGCGTAAATAAAAATTGCAAGACACAAACAGATTATTTTTGCAGGCCAATCTTTATTAATTTTTTCAATCAACTTTTTTATGTTCATCGATTGTGTCCTCCACTTCATAAGAATCTGGTGTAATTTCCAAAAGATTTTCAAGGATTTTTGTAAGTTCGTTCATTTTTAAATCGTAATGCAATTTTGAATCGTATGCCAAACTGATTGCCCCGGATTCTTCTGAAACAACTAAAACTACACAATCAGAAACTTCACTCAAACCTAAAGCCGCTCGGTGACGAGTTCCAAATGTTTTTTTAATGTCGTATTGTTCACTCAAAGGCAAAAAACAACCGGCAGCAATTAATTTTCCACCCTGAATAAAACACGCCCCATCATGAAGCGGAGTATCTTTTCCAAAAATCGTAACAAGAAGACTTGACGACAATTTTGCATTCAATTCTGTTCCAGTTTTTAAAAAATCGTCCATTTTTGTGTGGCGCATAAAAACTGCGAGCATTCCTCGACGCTGCTGAGAAAGCATTTCGGCTGCAATTAAAACTGAATCTACATATGTGTGTTTTGACCTTTTTCCGATTGCAAACCACTGACTTTGCCCAAGCTTTAAAAAGATTTTTCGCATTTCAGGCTGAAAGACGATTGCAAAAACAATGAAAAATACAGGGGCTATCTTGTTAAAAACCCAAACAATCGTTGATAAATGGAATAAAACTGCCACGCCGTAAAAGATAATTACAATTACAAACGCTTTTATAATCTGAATACTGTTAGTTTTTACTATTAAAGAGTAAATTTTATACAGCAAAAATGTTAAAATACAAATGTCGATAATCGGAGAAATTACAAAATAAACGGAAAGAATACTGTCTAACGCTTTCAAAATAATTCCTTTTTTATTTAATATATCTTAAAACTTTTAAAATATCTATAGTTTCTTTTGTGTCATGCACACGAACTAAAGAAGCCCCATTTATAACGCTCAAAAGATTTGCCGCCAAAGTTCCATAAAGTCTATCTTGAACGGATTTTCCAGTCATTTCGCCAATACAAGTTTTTCTTGAAAGAGCCATCAAAATTTTATACTTTGAAGAACACAATTTTCCGCAATTTTTAATTAATTCAATATTTCCCTGTAAATCTTTTCCAAAACCAACGCCCGGATCTACAATAATTTTTTCACTTTCAATTCCATTTTGTTCAGCAAAAATCGCTCGTTTTGTTAAATATTCATTTACTTCGTTAAAAACATTTGAATATTGCGTATTTTTTTGCATTTGAGACGGAAGGCCTCTTTTGTGCATTAAAATTACCGGCATTTTCGTTTCTGCAACAAAGGGCACCATTTTTTCATCATCTTCTAAGGCACTTATATCGTTTAAAATATTTGCCCCGCTTTCAAAACACGCTTTCATTACAGAAAATTTTCGCGTATCCACAGAAATTGGAATATCAGAAAATTTACGGATTTGTTCAATCACAGGAATCAATCGTTTGATTTCTTCTTCTGCGCTAACATATTCAGCACCCGGCCGTGAAGATTCAGCTCCAATATCTAAAATGTCAGCGCCTTCTTCAATTATTTGCTTTGCCTTTTCAATTCCACCGCGGCTTCTTTCAAAAAAAGAATCTGGAGTTACATTTAAAATCGACATTACAAATGCAGGATTTTCTGTAGAAATCGTTTTATCCGCGAGTTTTAATTCCAACATTTTTAGTCCTCTACCCCTAAAAGATTTTTAGCTTTTTTTATCAAAAATTCTGAAGAAAGGCCCGCTTCTTTTAAAACATGATTTCTAGTTCCATTTGAAATAAATTTTTCCGAGAAAGCCATAATTGAAAAATTTTTAATGCCATTTTTATAAAGATTAAGGGCTATTTCCTCAGAAATTCCGCCGGTTTTAATTCCGTCTTCAACAAGAACAATCGCATCGTAATTTTTTGCAATCGAAATAAAATATTCTGAATCAAATGGTTTTATAAATCGCAATGTAAAAATGTCAACGCAAATATTTTTTAAAAGAAGAGCCCGGGAAGAAACTAAAACTTCACTGTACATTCCGCCAGTGCAAACAAATAACAATTTTTTATAATTTATAGAATCTTCAAAGTTCACTGAAAGAGATGGCGCAAAATCTTTACATGAAACGAAAAGGCCTCGCCCAATCTCACAAGGGGAATTAAAAATCTTTTGTTCATTCGGGCAAGAAAGTTTTGGATATCTGATTATTACAGAATTTTTTTGTTCGGCAGCCCAATTAAGGCACTTTTCTATATCACAGGCACTCACCGGACTTAAAATCTGAACATTTGGAATTCCGCGGAACAAAGCAATATCAAAAATTCCCTGATGAGTTTCGCCATCGTACGGAACCGCCCCAGCCCTGTCTAAAACTAAAATTACATGAACATTCTGAAGCGAAATATCGTGAATCACCTGATCAACCGCACGCTGCATAAAAGTTGAATAAATACAAACGATTGGTAAAAGTCCGCCTTTTGCTAACCCACCGCCAAAAGTTACAGCGTGTTCTTCTGCAATTCCAACATCAAAAAAACGATCCGGATAATGACGCGCAAAAACATCAAGGCCCGTTCCCTTCGTCATCGCAGCAGTTATACAAACGATATCATCTCTTTTTTGTGCCAATGCCATAAGAGATTCACTAAATGCTTCCGTAAAACTAAGCGAATCAAATTTTTCAACACTTCCATCGGTGAGACACATAGGCCCCACCCCATGAAATTTTTCCGGATGATCTTCGGCAGGACTATAACCTTTTCCTTTTTTTGTAACAACATGAACTACAGTCGGATTTTCAGTCTGTTTTACCTTTTTAAAAATCTTTTCCAATTCTGCTTCGTCATGCCCATTAAAAGGACCAAAATAATCAAATCCGAAATTCGAAAAAAGATTATTCGAAAGAAAAAGGCCTTTAACGCATCTTTTTAAGCGAAAAATAATTTTATTTAAGAATTTAATTTTTCCCGCATTTTTTGAAAGGGATTTTTTTAAAAACTGATACTGATGCGACATCGTAAGCCGACTCAAATAACGAGAAATTGCCCCGGTATTTTTATCAATCGACATCTGATTATCGTTTAAAACGACGATTAAATTTTTTGCAAGCTGACCGGCATTCGAAAGGGCCTCTAACGCCATTCCGCCAGTTAAAGCGCCGTCCCCAATTATTACAATTACTTTTCCATTTTTGTGTTGCAACGACCAGGAAGTTAAAAGCCCCAACCCTTGCGAAATTGAAGTTGAAGCGTGCCCTTCATCAAAAAAATCGTGAACACTTTCTTCGTGGCGGGTAAAACCTGAAAGCCCATCATCACTACGAAGCGAAAAAAATTCTTTATATCTTCCAGTTAAAAGTTTATGTGTATACGACTGATGACTTACATCCCAGATTAACGCATCATTGGGACTTTCAAAAACTCTGTGCAAAGCGATTGTTAATTCTACAACCCCAAGATTGCTCGCCAAATGTCCACCGTTATTTCCAACAACATCAATAATAGTTTTTCGAATTTCTAGAATATTTTTAGTATACAACATTTTTTATAAAAAAAAAGACCGCATAGTAAAAAACTTCTGCGGTCTTATCTGACACAAATCAGACTAAAAGCAAATTATTTTGCCTTATGTCGATTTCTTCTAAGCATCTTCTTTCGCTTATGTGTCGCCATCTTCTGGCGTTTTCTTTTCTTTCCACAAGGCATTTAGGACACCCCTCAAAACTATATATAGTGTTATAATTATTGCTAAAATTTGATTTTAGGTCAATAGCAAATTTCAGCAATTTTCAAAAAAAGGCTGAATTTCTTTTAAAACCCTTTCAGAAAGATTTTTTTCCGAATCAAGATTAATCGTAACCGCCCCAGGAATTTCTTTCATAAAAGTGTATTGTTTTTTTGCATATTTACGACTATTTCGTTTTATTTTTTCGCAAATTACATTTTCGTCCTGATACTCAAACCATTCCCTGTAGCCAATTGCCTGCATTCCAGGATCTTCTTTTTTAGCGCCATCTTTTATAAGATTTAAAACTTCCTCTTTTAACCCCTGATTAAACATTAAATCCACTCGATTATTAATTCGTTCATAAAGTTCATCGCGATTTCGTTCCAAAACAAGAATTTTAAAATCATAACCAGGTCGAACCGTATTATTCAATTCATAGGAAGAGCGTTTTTTTCCGGTCGTGTAAAAAACTTCCAGCGCACGCAAAATTCTATATTCATCGTTCGGGTGAATTTTTTGCGAACTTTCAAAATCAACTTTCTGCAATTCTTTAAAAAGATTTTCTTTTCCTTCATGTAAAAGCCGATTCTTTAAATTTTCACGGATTTTTTCATCGCTTTCTGGAGTTTTTGGAAGTCCCAAAATAAAATTACGGATATAAAACCCAGTTCCACCGGCAATCACAGGGATTTTATGATTTTTATAAATTTCAGAACATAAAAAATCTGATTTTTCAACGAATTCTGCAACACTAAAAGGCTCATCAATATTATGAATATCGATTAAATGCGTTTTTAATTCCTGCAATTCCATTTTTGAAGGTTTTGCAGTTCCAATGTCCATTTTTTTATAAACTTGCATTGAATCCGCACTGATTAATTCAGCATTGTTATTACAAAAAAAATGACCGCTTTTACCAAATAAATCTAAGGTTAAAGCAGTCTTTCCAGTTGCAGTTGGTGCAAATATTACAATAACAGGAATTTTATTTATCTTTGTCATCTGCGATTTGATATTTTACTTCGCCTTCAAAAAGTTGACGAGCAGCTAAAGAAACAACTTTTCCGTTGTATTCTTCGATAATTGGATCGTTAATTTTTGCAAGCTGATATGCACGACGACTTGCAGCAACAGTAATTTTATAAACATTGCCTTCGAATTTTACTAAATCTTCGAGAGGAAAAATTAATCCAGTTTTCATTATAAACCTCAAACATTAAAATCAATATATTATTGTAAATAAATTACAAAAAATTGTCAAATATATTACAATATATTATTCCCGTTAACTTTTCAGGTTTATTGAAAGTTTTATACCTTATTAATATAATGACTCAAATTAATTTTTTATTTTTATGAGGTTACAAAATGACTGCTTATTTAGCTGGGGTATGTTCTTCTGCCCTGTCGTTTGTTTTCGTAGTTTTTGCCATAGGAGCAATCGGCTACCTTGTTGGCGGAATCAAAATCAAAGGAATTGAACTGGGAACAGCTGGAGTTCTTCTTGTTGCTTTATTGTACGGAATTTTAGCTTATTTTATTCCAGATTTTAGAATTGGTGAAAAAACAATTTACCTTTTCAGCGACAAAATCAAGGGTAATTTCGGGTTAGTTTCAAATATCGGAACAGCTTTATTCGTTACAGCAGTTGGATTAATCGCCGGACCAAAATTTTTCCGTTCGTTTAACAAAAGCACAATCGCATACATTCTTTTAGGAATAATCATTATTGCAATCGGAGCATTAACTGCAATCGTATTCATTTTAGTTGACAAAAATATGACTCCTTCAATGGCAGTTGGCCTTTTAACTGGCGGGCTCACTTCAACTCCAGGATTCAGCGCCGGAAAAGAATGTATTCAGGCAATCGAGGAAGATGTTACTGCAGGTTACGGAATTGCATACACATTCGGCGTTTTAGGCGTAGTTCTTTTTGTTCAGCTTGTACCACGAATTTTAAAAGTTAACATGAAAGAAGAAGTTGAAAACTTTCAGGCTGCAAACCAGATTAAAATCCCTGAAATTACACGACCGTTATTCGCATTAGATCCATTCGGATTTTTTGCATTCTTTTTGGCAATCGCACTTGGTTGTTTAATCGGTGCAATCAAAATCCCTGGAATCAACTTTTCTTTAGGAAATTCAGGTGGATGTTTAATCGGCGGTTTAATCGTAGGTCACTTTGCTCATCTTGGCGGAATCGACTGCAGAATTAAAAAAGAAACTTTAAACTTTATGCGCGAATTAGGTCTTGTTTTATTCTTAATCGGTGCTGGCGTTCCAGGTGGTGTAAACTTCATTGAAAAATTCCGATGGACTTACTTCATTTACGGCGCTGTAATGACAACTGTTCCTATGATTATCGGTTTCCTTATTGCAAAATATGTTTTCCGCTTGAGCATTTTGAACAACTTAGGCTCAATCACAGGTGGTATGACTTCTACTCCTGCATTAGGAACTTTAATTGCCACAGCCGGAACAGACGAAGTTTCTGCCGCTTATGCTGCAACTTATCCATTCGCATTAGTTTCTGTAGTTCTTGCTGCAAAAATTATAGTTATAGCATTCTAATCTGATTTTACGAATTGAAGTGTATTAAAAAAAATATGCTTCAATTCAATTTTTTATTTTACAAAAGAGATTTTACTAAATCCAAAGTTTGAAGAACGGTTTTTTCCCAGCTGAACATATTTGACCACTCGTGTCCGTTTTTAATCAGACTTTCACGCAATTTTTCATCCGTCACAACTTTTTCAATTGCTAAGGCAAACTGCTCAGTATCATCTGGTTCAATATTTAAATACGCATTTTTATCAATTTCAGAAAGGGACGCTTTATCCGTACACAAAACAGGAATTCCAGTTGCCATCGCCTCCAAAACCGAAAGTCCAACTCCTTCATCAATGGAAGGAAAAATACACGCTTCCGACGAGGCATACAAAAGCGGAAAATCATTGTGCGGAAAATATCCAGTAAAAAAAACATCCGAACGAACGGAAGAAGATTCTACAACTTTGTAAATTTCTTCGGCATAGGCATCTTCACTTCCGGCTAAAACTAAACGGTGCGGAAAATTCGTGCGTTTTTTAAAAAGTTCAAATGCTTTTATAAGTTCAATATATTTTTTATTTGGCCCTGAAATTCTCGATGGATAAATGAAATACGGTTTTTTAATTGCAAACGGTTTTATATCTGCAATTTCGGGGTTAGTTTCAATCTGCGGGTAAAAGATTTTATGATCAAGGCCGTTATACAAAACCACGATTTTTTCTTCAGAAATTCCATTTTTGATCAAATCTGATTTTATAAATCTTGTTGCGGCAATAATTTTTTTTGATTTTTCAAGCGTTTTTATAAATTCTTTTTTTTCTTTTGCAGATTTTTCTTCGACTAAACTTGAAAAAACGGTATTCACAATTACGATTACAGGAATTTTTGATTTTTTAGGAAAAGCATTCGACGCCAGCGGAAAAATTACGGCATCATATTTTTGTTTTTTTATAAATTTTAAAAATTTTGTTTTGTGCCAATATTGTTCAGATTTTAAATCTTCTGAAACTTTTAATCCTTCAAATAAAATGCGTTTTCCG
>CAVHIX010000040.1:9924-12777 GCA_963636135.1 Anaerovoracaceae bacterium | reverse complement strand
CTCCAAAATGCAGCAGAATGTTATGTTAGTGAGTTTCCGCATCTTATAAAGGTTGGAATTACGGGTTCTTCCGGAAAAACTACGACAAAAGAAATGTGTGTTAGTGTTTTAAAGCAAAAATATAATGTGATTTACACCCAGGGAAATTTGAACTCTGAAACGGGACTTCCGCTTTCGGTTTTTAAAATTAGGGCGGAACATGAAGTTGGCGTTTTTGAGCTTGGAATGAATCGTGAAAATGAAATCGGGGAAATTGCAAAAGTTTTAAAACCAAATTTTGCAATCGTAACGAATATTGGTTCGGCTCATATTGGAATTTTAAAAACGCGGGAAAATATTGCAAAAGAAAAGCGAAAAATTTTTGATTATGTCAATTCTGACGGGTGTGCTTTTATTCCTTTTAATGACGATTTTAAAGATTTTTTAGGTGAAAATGTAAAAGGTTCGATTGAATATTATGGGTCGAATTACGAAACTTCTGAAAATAAAATTAAATTTATAAAAGATAATGGTTTTGGCGGAACGGATTTTTATTTTGACGGCGAAAAAATTTCTTTGAATGTGCCGGGTCTTTACAATTATTCGAATGCTCTTTCTGTTGTTGCACTGGCAAAAAAGCTTGGGCTTTCTGCAAAAGAAATTAAAACTGGAATTGAAAATTTTTCTAATATTGGTGGGCGACTTGAAATTTTTGACGCTGAATTAAAAAATTCTTCTTCTGTGAAAATTATAAAAGATTTTGAATCGATGATGAGCGTTTTAAAATTGTGCGATTCTGTAAAAATGAACGCGAAAAAAATCTTCGTTTTGGGTGATATGCTTGAACTTGGTGAAAAATCTGAAGAAATTCACAGAAAAATCGGTTCTTTCATAGCAAAATCAAATCCAGAAGTCGTATTTTTTATTGGAAAAATGATGAGTTTTGCTTTTGATCAGGCAAAAAAAGATGGATTTTTAGGCCGTGCATTCAGTTTTGAAAATGAAAACGCAAAAGATGAGACTGCAAAATATATTTTAGACCTTGCAAAAAGTGGCGATGTAATTTTGCTGAAAGGTTCTCGCGGAATGGAACTTGAAAGAATCATTCCTCAAATTCAGAAGTAGGGCAAAGATGGGAGAATACAGATTTATTGCGGAAAATCCGGTAAAAAAATATCATAAAAGCGACATTTCTCTTTTAGTTGTAATGATTATTCTTTGGGGGATTGGGCTTTTTACGCTTTTTTTCAGTACTCAGTGGTATTCGCAGCGATTTTTGGGCGATTCTTTAAGCATTGTTAAAAGGCAGTTTTTTTGTTCTTTAGTTGGAATTTTAGGATTTTTGTTTTTCTGGCTTTCAAAAATGAAATTTATCAGAAAAATTATGCCGTTTTTTGTTTTTTTTGTTGTTTTGCTTTGTATTTTGACTTTTATTCCGGGAATTTCGATTGAAAAAAATGGGGCTCGGCGTTGGCTTCGGCTTCCGTTTGGATTTTCACTTCAGTCTTCTGATTTTGTAAAATTGGCAATCGTTTTATTTTTGGCAAATCTTTTTGATAAGCAGAAAAAAATTCAAAATGTTGAAGAAAGAAATGTTTTGCCGAGTGTGATTGGAATGTTTTTCTTCATCGCTCTTGTTTTTTTTCAGAAGGATTTTTCAACTTCACTTTTTATTTTCTGCGTTTGTTTTTTAATGTTCATCGTGAGTGGAATGCGAGTAAGATGGATTTTCCCGCTGGGCTCGATTATCGTGCCTCTTATAATTTTTTCGATTGTTACGGAATCTTACCGAATGAACAGACTTAAAGGTTATCTAAATCCGCAACTTGGAGTTTGGGGAATAAATTATCAGGGAAATACTGCTCGCAGTGCAATTTCAACTGGCGGACTTTGGGGCGAAGGAATTGGGACGGGCCTTTCGCGAAGTTTTGAAATCCCTGAAGTTCACGCAGACTATATTTTTGCAAGTTGGGCTGAAGCAATGGGATTTATCGGCGTTTTTGTCTATTTTGCACTTCTTTTGTTTTTTGCTTACCGCGGATATAAGGCGGCCTTTGAAAATTCAGATGGTTTTGCGTCTTATGCGGGGTTTGGCTGCGTTTCGATGATTTTTTTTCAGTCGCTTATGAATTGTGCAGTCGTTTCAGGGCTCTTGCCTTCAACTGGAATTCCGTTACCGTTTTTTTCTTCGGGCGGAACTTCGATTATTATAACGCTTTGCATGTGCGGTTTCATTTTAAATGTTTCGCGCAATAATAATGAAGAAGATGAACACGAAATAAACGAAAATGAACAAGTTTTTCTTGATGTAAAGTTTTAAAAAGGATTTGGAGTTATAAATGAGTGATTTTAGTTTTGGTTTAGACGATGAATTTTTTTCAAATACAGAAGAATCTCAAAAGGAAAAAGAAAAACGAAGCGATGCCGTTACAAGAATCGTAAAAATTATTGTCGGCATTTTAATTTTTGTTTTGATTTTTGAAATTCTTTTTTACAAATTTATAATTCCAAGTAACGATTCTCCACGCGTAAATATTTCGGGAAATGTTTCTTATTCTACAGAAGAAATTGCAGAATATTTGCGTTCAATGAATTGCAATAGTTTTTATACTTTTAACATCGATTCAGCACTTTCGATTTTGTGTTCTGTTCCGGGAATTAAAAATGTGAATATTAAAAAAGTTTTCCCGGATAAAATTTATATTGAAATTGAAGAGCGAACTCCGGTTTGCGTAACTTTTGTAAATAGCGACGGGCGGTCAAAGGCCCTTCAAATTGATGATGAAGGATTTTTGTTCCCGGAAAAATTAAAAATTGATGAAACAAAAGTGCCGATTATTTCTGGGCTCCCGGTTGAATATTTAACTGAAGGAA
>CAVHIX010000040.1:0-9914 GCA_963636135.1 Anaerovoracaceae bacterium | reverse complement strand
TTGCGGATCGCTCATTGAATGAAGATAAATTTAAGTATATGATTATAGCATTAGATATTGCAAAATCGTTAGCGGAACCAGTTTCCGTGGTAGATTTAAGATACGGTTCAGTTTCTTTTAAATAAACTGTTTGTAGTGGGTGGGTATAAATGGTTGTAATCGGATTAGATATTGGAACTCAAAATATTCGTGTTGCCGTTGCAGATTATGAAGATGATGGAAATGTAAAAATTTTAGGCGTTTCCCATGTTCCTTCTGATGGCCTTTCAAAAGGTGTAATTGTAAGCATTGAATCTGCGATGAATAAAATTCGCGAAGCAATCGACATTGCAGAACAAACTTGCGGAATCAATATTTCAGAATGTATTGTTTCTCTTGGCGGCGATCAGATTGAAGGTTTTAATTCGCGTGGGCAATACGCTGTTTCTCAAAATGGTAGACCAAAAGAAATTTCAAAAGACGATGTTCGAAAAGTAATTGATGTTGCAGTTGCAATTCGAATTCCGGCTGATAAAGAAAAATTGCATGTAATTCCGCAGATTTATATTGTAGACGGAATTGGCGGAATAAAAGACCCTGTAACGCGATTAGGAATTCGCCTTGAAGCGGATGTTCATATTATTACAACTTCTAGAACTGTTGTTCAGAATTTGCAGGCTTGTGTTGAACGCGCAGGATTTGGACTTTCGGGCCTTATGCTTAAAACTTTGGCTCAGACTTATGCCGTTGCCGTTCAGGATGAATTGGATTTAGGTTCAATTATAATCGATTTGGGCGAAGGTTCGGTTGATGTTTTGGTCGTTTCAAATGGAGCGCCGATTTATACTGGTTCTTGCCCGATTTCTTGTCATCATATTACGCATGATATCAGCATTATTACTGGAATTCCTTATGACGAAGCGGAACGGATTAAAATTGAATCTGGTTGCTGCTGGCCTGATATAATCGACCCAAATGCGACTGTAATTATTCCGGGAGTTGGCGGAAGGGCTCCAGAAGAAATATCTCAGCTGGAATTGTGTGAAGAAATTATTCAGCCTCGAGTAGAAGAAATTTTTGAATATGTTTTAAGTTTGATTAAACAAAATACAACAGTTGAAGAACTTTCTGGAAATATTATTTTAACTGGCGGTGGCGCAAATATGGAAGGAATCGTTGAACTTTGCCAGGAAATTTTTAATACTTCTTCAGTTAGAATTGGAATTCCTGAAAATCTTGGTTCTACAACAGAAGAATACAGAAGTCCGGAATGGGCAACTGCAATCGGTCTTACTTTGTGCAAAAATAAAACTATAAGTCGCGAAAGTCCGGTAAAAGAAAAGAGAGGATTTTCATTTAATCATAAAAAAGTAAATAAATCGTCCGATAAAGAAAATGTACTAGTCAGATTTATGAAGAAGTTTTTTTAGAATACAAAAGTTTTGGGAGGAACTATGGAATTCGAAGTTACAAGTGATTCTGGTTCGAATTTAAACTCTGTTAGCCCAACAGTAATTAAAGTTGTAGGTTGTGGTGGCGGAGGAGGAAACGCTGTTAATTGTATGGTTGATAACGGCATTTCCGGAATTGATTTTATTGCAATTAATACAGATTTACAGGTTTTGCGAAATTCAAAGGCAAATTTTAAATTGCAGATTGGTCAAAAAGTTTCTGAAGGTCAGGGGGCCGGTGGAAATCCTGAAGTTGGGGAAGCCGCTGCAAAAGAAGATGAAGAATCGATTAAAAATGCTTTACAGGGCGCTGATATGGTTTTTGTAACTGCTGGAATGGGTGGAGGAACTGGAACTGGTTCTTCTCCGATTGTAGCGCATATTGCAAAGGAACTTGGGGCCCTAACCGTTGCTGTTGTAACTCTTCCGTTTGCATTTGAAGGAAAGCAGCGTATGGAAATCGCTTTGGAAGGCGTTAAAAAATTGCGCGAAGAAGTTGATTCTTTAATCGTAATTCCAGATCAGCAGGTTTTAAAAGTTTGTGAAAAAAAATTGACAGTTTCTCAGTCTTTTGATTTTATAAATGATGTTTTGCGTCAGGGCGTTCAAGGAATTTCTGAAATCATTACAAAAGTCGGACTTGTAAATCGCGATTTTCATGATGTTGAAGCGGTTATGCGTGGTCAGGGAGATGCAATTTTCGGAATCGGAATTGGTCAGGGCGAAAACAGAGCGTCAGATGCTGCAACGAGTGCAATTAATAATAAACTTTTGGAAAATACTCACATTGATGGCGCAAAAAATCTTTTAATCAATATTTGTGCAAAAGAAGAAGTCGGAATGGAAGAAATTGAAGAAATTATCAATACGATTTCTGCTAGTGCTGATAAAAATGTAAAAGTTCTCTGGGGATTGATTTTAGACGAAAATATGGAAGATAAAATCAGTGTAACTGTAATTGCAACTGGTTTTAATCAGGAATCGCAGGCTAAAGAAGAATGTACTCTGGAAGAAGAAAAAGTTACCTCAAATCCGAATGTTGTAGATCCTTCTGAATTAGAAGATTTGTTTAATCCTGGAAAATCTATTCCTCGAAAACCTGAAAATTGGGGAGGAGAGCAGGCAAAAGATATTGATGATACCTTAAATCCTTCTTCTCATTCTCTTGGAAAAGATATTTCTAGTAGAACTTCTCCAAAACCAGGATTAGATTTAAACGATTTTGAACAGCCTGCTTCGTGGAGAAGATCAGGAAAAAAACGTGGCATCAGTTTCAGAAACAACTAAATTAAGTGAATCTGAAAAAAAAATTTACGATTTTCTCGAAAAATATTACACAGATATTTTATTGGTGGAGCGGCTTTCAAAAAAATCAGCTTACACTTATAAATTATCTGTTGAAGTTTTTTTAAATTGGTGTCTAAAAAATCGTTTTAAATTAAAAGAAATTACAGTTCAGAATTTAATGTATTTTTTGGCGTGGCGGCAGACTCAAAATTGTTCATCAATTACGATTTCAAAAGATATTTCTGCGTTGCGTTCGTTTGGTTCGTTTTTGGTTCGGCGAAATATGTGGTCGGAAAATTATGCCCTTCTGCTTGAAAAACCAAAGGCCGTTCACAATCTGCCAAAAGTTTTATCGGAAAATCAGGTTGAAAATCTTTTAGGCTCAATTGACATTTCTGATGCGTATGGCGTTCGTGATGATGCACTTTTTGAACTGATTTATTCGTGTGGTCTTCGCGTTTCAGAAGCGTGTTCCCTTTTAATCGATAATCTTCATCTGGAAGAACAAATTGTTTTAGTGCGCGGAAAAGGCGATAAAGAGCGGATTGTGCCTTTCGGTGGGGAAGCAAAAGAAAAATTAATCAAATATTTAAATGAAGTTCGGCCAAATCTTGTAAAAGGCAAAAATGTAAAAGAAGTTTTTGTAAATTATAAGGGAGAGCCTTTAAGTCGGCAAGGGGTTTGGAAGCGTTTTCATCAGATGGAACTTTCTTCTGGAATTACGGCAAAAATTCACACTTTGCGCCATTCTTTTGCAACTCATTTAATTTCTCATGGGGCGGATTTGCGTGCCGTTCAGGAACTTTTAGGCCATGCCGACCTCTCTACAACTCAGATTTACACACATATTGAAGACAAGCAGCTTGAAGATTATCACAAAAAATATTTTCCGGGCCATAAAGAATAAATTTTATAAAATTTCCCACTCATTGAAATAAAATTCCCATTCAGTTATAATTATTTTTATAAAAAATAAATGCTATATTTTCAGCAAAAGAGGAATTTCATGAATTTATTTGAAGATTTAAAATGGCGTGGTCTAATTAAAGACATTGCAGGCTCGGAAGACGATTTACAGAAAGTTTTAAATGGTAATTCGTTCACTTTTTATTGGGGAACAGATCCAACTGCCGACAGTTTGCATTTAGGCCATTATTCTTCTTTGTGTATGGCAAAACGACTCGCAAATGCGGGACACAAACCGCTTTTACTTTGTGGTGGGGCAACTGGAAGAATTGGGGATCCTCGCCCAACTGCAGAACGCGAAATTATTTCAGAAGAAACTGTAAATAAAAATATTGAAGGGATTAAAGCTCAGATTAAAAAACTTGTTCCTTCCGCAGAACTTGTAGACAATTACGAATGGTTAAAAGATTTTTCAATGTTGAATTTTTTGCGCGATGTTGGAAAATACATAAATGTAAATTATATGCTCGACAAAGATATTATTCGTCGTCGTCTTGAAAACGGAATTACTTTCGCGGAATTTGCGTATATGCTTTTGCAGGGCTACGATTTTTATCATCTTTTTACAGAACGAAATTGTATTATGCAGGTTGCTGGAAGTGATCAGTGGGGAAACATTACAACTGGTGTTGATTTAATCCGTAAATGTACAGAAAAAACTGCTTATGCTTTTACAATGCCTTTAATTCTTGATTCAACTGGTAAAAAATTCGGTAAATCAGAAGGAAATGCTTTGTGGCTCAATAAAGAAAAAACTTCTGCATATGAAATTTATCAGTATTTAATTAATACGGAAGATTCAAAAGTTCTGGAATATTTAAAAGTTTTCACTTTCCTTTCAAAAGAACAGATTGAACAGATTTACGAAGAACAGCAAAAAGCCCCAGAAACGAGAATTGCGCAAAAAACTTTGGCATGGGAAGTCGTAAAAGATATTCACGGAAAAGAAGAAGCTGACAACGCTGTAAATGTAAGTCAAAAACTTTTTAAAGGCGATTTTGAAGGCCTTTCCGTAAAAGATATTTTGTCTGGAATGAAAGGAGTTCCAAATTTTAAATTCCAAAAAGAAGAACCATTAATCGATGTTTTGGTAAATAATAAAATCGTTTCAAGTAAAAGAGAAGCTCGGGATTTCTTAAAATCAAATGCAATTTCTGTAAATGGAAAAATTGTATCTGATGAAAATTATTTGATTACAAAAGAAATTGCCCTTGAAGGAAAATTAATTATTTTCCGCCGTGGTAAAAAGAAGTATTTTATCTGCGAATTATAATTTTTATAAAAAAGCCCGTGTTTTTTGCACGGGTTTTGTTTTATTTTTTTGTGAATAATTTTTTTATTTTTGAAAAAAATGCCTTTATTTTTTGTAAAATAATCTTCCAGAATGAAGGATTTCTTAAACTTTCTAATCGTTTGTAGCCTTCGATTAATTCCTGTTCCGTAAATTCTTTTCGCTGGTTGTTTTCTTCTAATTCAATTTCTAGCTTTTGAGCGTCAGAAAGATTTTCCAAAATTGTTGCGTTTATTGTAGTCCAGCCAAGTTCTTTTGCCGCTTGAAGTCGCCGTTCGCCCGCAATTAATTCTTTGTTTCCATTTATGGTGATAGGATTTAAAAGACCATAATTTTTTAGGCTCTCTTTTAAATTTGTTAAATCGCCAAGATTTTTTCTGATTCGGTCTTTGACTTGTATTTCTTCAATTTTAACTAACATAAATCCCCCATAAAAATTTAAGCTTAGTCCATAAATCGATTGTGGTCATAATTATTATCGGAAATTTTTTCTTCTTGTAAAGTATTTGTAGTTTGAGTTTGATTTTCTTTTCCATTTAAGAAATCTAAATTTACTTTGAGAGGAGAAAAATCTGTTCGCTTTTGAATTTGCACTCCCGATTGGAAAAATTCCGTTTGAAGGCGAGAAAGACCTAAGAAAGTGCTTCCACCGTTTGAATGGATTGGACAAACTGTTGTAGGCTGCGTTCCCGCTAAGAACCATAATTTTACTCTGTTTGTACATTCTGCAGTTGGAATCTGTCCGGATTTTTTACAGATTTCGGCTTGAAGCACGCCCGTTGGTGGTTGTGTAAAATCTTTTGGAATCATATTTTCGTGGATTCTGCGCATATATAAACTCCATGCGTCCCCGGCTAAAATTGCACCCGTTAATCTAAGACCTAAAGATTGGCCTGGTTTATCAAATCCAAACCAGAATGCAGAAGTGTAGTACGGCGTAAATCCGACTGTCCAAGCATCGGCCCAGTTTTGAGTTGTACCGGTTTTTCCGCCTGCTGGCATTGTCCATTTCTTTTTGCCGTCTTCGGAAGTGTATTCAAATCGGCTTTTGTATCCGTAAAGTGTTCCGCCGTTATTTACAGTCATTTCAAGCATTTTTGTCATTACATACGCTGTTTCTGGGCTGATAACCTGGTTATTTCCTTTTGAAGATTGTTGTTTTCGTAAATCTTTTTCAGGATTTAAAATTACATTTCCGTTTTTATCTTCTACCGTTCTGATTGCGATTGGAGTTACCGCTTTTCCTTCGCTTGCAAAAATACTGAAAGCCCGTGCCATTTCAATTGGACGAACTGAACAAACTCCAAGCCCGATAGGGTAGCCTGGCACGAACGCACGATTTTGAATTTCGTCTTCTGGAATGCCGAGTAAATCTGTTGCACGGTTGATTGCATCGTTAAATCCGATTCCATCTAGAACTTTTAATGACGGAACATTCATTGAGCGGATTAGGGCCCAATACATCGGAACATTTCCTTCCCATTCGCCTTTAAAGTTTAGTGGAATGTAAGGTTTTCCATCTGCGGTGTGGAAAACGACTGGCGTGTCGCTGATGATTGTTGCCGGCGTAAATTTTTTTGAATCGATTGCCTGCGAATAATACAATGGTTTAAAAGTTGAACCCGGCTGAACTTTTGCCTGAACTGCACGAATAAACTGATTTTCTCCATCGAATTTGGAACCACCGACTAACGCTGTAATGTATCCGGTTTCATTTTCGAGGGTAATCATTGTTCCTTCGATTGTAGTTTTTTCAGATTCTTTTTTGTTTTCAGAATTTGCTCTGTTTATTATGCTGACTTTTAAATTGTCAAGCCCACACATCATGGAAATTACATCCACAATTGGGTTAATCTGATTTAAAAATGTCTGTTTTGAAACGGCTTCAGCTCTTTGTTCACTAACTTTGATTCCCGGAAGATTAAAAACCAAGCTGATTAATTCTGTCATTGGAACATAAGTGCTGTATGCATTCGTTGAACGGCGGGCATTATCCCTTTGCCATTCGCGGTTTGCATTTCTGATAAATCGTTCCATAATGTTTTGCGCGTGCATCTGATGATTTAAATTCAGCGTTGTGTTTACGGTAAATCCGCTTGTGTAAATATTTTGAGAACCGTAGATTAAATTTCCCAATTCGCGTCGAACATATTCACTGAACCATGGGGCTTTATCTTCGCGCATCAAATAGGCACTTGAACTTGTTCTCGTGTAGTCAAAATTGCTCCAGTATTCGTCAAAAGATTCGTCTGCCTGTTCCTGATTTATCATATTTCCTTTTACCATGGAATTTAGGACATCTTTTTGGCGATCCATTGCTCTGTTCGGGTGATCAAAAGGATTATAAAAGGCCGGATTTGAAAGCTGAATTACAAGAATTGCGGCTTCTGCTGGCGTAATTTCCTGGGCACTGTGATTAAAATAATATTTTGACGCTGCGTTTACACCGTAAGTTCCGCCCCCAAAATAAATTTTATTTAAATAAAGTTCAAGAATTTCGTCTTTTGAATAGCGCCTCTCCATTTGAAGGGCCCACCACAATTCTTTTAACTTTCGTTTGATTGACATATCGGTTCGGTCGCAGAAAATTGTACCGGCAATCTGCTGAGTAAGCGTTGATCCCCCTCCAAGAGAACGCCCTGTTAATTTTCCGAAAACGGCCCTGAAAAGTGCTTTTGTGCTAAATCCGTTGTGGCTGTAAAAAATTCTGTCTTCGCGGGTAATCAGGGCATTTATCATGTGCTGCGGAAGTTTATCTAAAGTGATGATTTCGCGTTTTTCATCTGAAGCAAATTCTGTGATCAATTCGCCGTTTATGTCTAAAAGTTTTGTTGGTAATGCAGTGTCAAAAGAAGTAATGTATTCTGATTCTATAATGTTTTTTGTTTCAGAAAGACCGAATCCTAATGCGGCCCCCAAACAAATTATTGAAATAAAAAAAATTGAAATCCAAACTATAGTAGATTTTTTTAAATCGTTCATTTATATAGAATAAAAAATTAAAGTTTTTCTGTCAATTGAAATTTTTTATTAGTTTTTAATCATTTTAAAATAAAAAAGGCACGGTCTGTGCCGTGCCAATGCCTACATCAGGCACCGAGGCATGGGTGGGAGGGGAAAATGCCTCGGTATTTTTATTATCGCCTTGTATGGTAAAAATCTTTAGTGTTTTTTTATTATTCTTCTAAAATTTGTAAATCGACTTTTAAATTTATATTGTACGATTTGCCTTTTTCTGCATTTATTGTTCGCATGATTTCGTAGTCGCCGATTAAGAATTTTAAAAAATGTTCGCCTTCTGTAACGATTATTTGCGATTCTGGCTCTTTTGGTGAAAATTTTTTTTCGTCAATAAAAATGAGCGTATTTTGTGGGGCAGAAATTTTTAAAGTCGGTTCAATGCTTTGTAGATTTATTTCTACGGTCGTATCTTTTGCCTGCTCTATGTAAACTGATCTTGTTTCGCTTCTGTAAAATTCCGACTGAATGTTGAGCGTGTGAAGGCCCGCTTCAAGAAAAAAATCTTTTTTGTCCATTGAGTAAGAAGTTCCATCGATAAAAATTTCGTACGGATTTTGAATATTGTCGTAAGTTGAAATTTTTACAGAAAGATTTCCCTTGTTGACTAAAATCGGTTTTACGCAAATTTTAAATTCTGACAAAAATGTTTCTTCCGGAATTCCTTTCATTGCCGGCTGAAAACGAACGAACGCAAAATTATTTTTTAAATCTGGCAGAACATTAATTTTAAGCGAATTGTAAGAGCCTTCTTTTATGGAATTAGTTTCTGTTAGCGGAATCTGTACATTCCACGAAAGTTTTGTTGGAATCGGAGTTACAAAAATTTTTGTTCCCGAGTAATCGATTTGAGATGCTGACGGTTTTGGCGTAATTGAATCGTAAACACAGAACGCAACTGAATCTCGCCATTGTGCAACGGCCTGCGGAATCGTGATTTTTAATTCAATTCCTTCTAAATATTTTTTTTGTTCCGGTAAAAAGAAAGCAATTGCATCGTTTATCCCTGAAAAAACTGTGTATTCGTAGGTGGCGTTTTCTTGCACTTCTACAGGAATTATCTTCCGAACTCTAAAAGATTCTGCAAAAATGCCCTGAAAAATGAGGAAAACTAAAATTGTAGATGCAATTTTTTTTATTTTCACTAAAATTCCTTATTTTAAAACCGTTGCCGGGTCAATTGCTTTTCCGTTTTCTTTAATTTCAAAATGAAGATGAGGACCAGTAACTTTTCCGGAACTTCCAGAAAGTGCAATATTCTGCCCGGAATAAACTTTTTCATCTTTTTTTACAAAAATATTTGAAAGGTGAGCGTACACACTTAAAATATTGTTGTTATGTTTTAAAACTAAATAATTTCCAAAAATTTCATCATTAAATTTTACGAAATCAACTGTTCCTGCTTTGCATGCAAAAACTTTCGACCCTTCCGAACATTCTAAATCTAAGCCGTTATGATTTTTTAGTTCGTTTGAAAAAGGATTCTTGCGAAGTCCAAAATTTGATGTAATTTTTATTTTTTCAAGAGGCATTTTTATTCCAGAATCAAGGAAGAAAAATCGGGAAGACGGACTAAATCTTTTTCCGGGAAGAAAAAACAACTCTCTATCGTTTAAAATATAGCATAAATAATTTTCTGTTTCTAGTGTATTTTTATTTTCTTCAAAAATCATTATTTCTGTGAGATTTTTATTTTTTTTGCTGATAAAAAGGCCCTTCGAGGTCGGAATAATTAATTTTTTTTGAAAAATATTTTCGTCCACATTTGAAAGTCCATTTAAACTTGCGATTGTGTCGTACGGAATATTTAACGCGGCACTCACAGTCAAAAGATTTTCGTTTTTTTGTGGAATATATATGAAGAATTCTGTAAAAATTTTTTCTTTATTCGCGGATTTTTTGTCGTTTTCTTTTACGGAAAG
>CAVHIX010000039.1:0-12911 GCA_963636135.1 Anaerovoracaceae bacterium | reverse complement strand
TTAATTTTTAAAGCAAGCTCAGATTTTAAAACTGCAATTCAAGATGCAAAAAATTATTCTGAAAAAAATAACACAATTTTGCTTGTTACAGGATCTTTTTATCTTTTGGCGGAATTTGAAAAATCTATTCAATAAATTCGCGTTTTACCCGTTTTGAAATGCAAGTTAAAACTTCATAAGAAATCGTTCCGTTCTGACTGGCAACATCGCTTGCATCAAAAATTGCGCCGTTTTCTTTTGGGCCAAAAATAATCGCTTTATCCCAGCGTTTTACATCCGGATTATTTAACCCAATATCAACCATGCACTGATCCATACAAATGCGCCCACAGATTGGGTATGCTTTTCCGTTTATGCTGATTTTTAAATCTTTTGAATAACGACGCAAAAGGCCATCCGCATAACCTACAGGCAAAACCGCAATGTCAGTTTCTTTTTGGCAAATCCAAGTTCTTCCGTACGAAACAGACTGACCCGGCACAAAATGACGAATTGATACAACTTGAGTTTCAAACTGCAAAACTGGCTTTAATTCTGCTTCAATATTTTTTGATTTTAAATATCCTTTTGTAACCTGATCTGGAAAATATCCGTAAGCGACAATTCCAGGACGAACCATATCAAGCTGAAATTCCGGAAAAGCCAAAGACGCCGCAGAACTTGAACAGGTACAAATTCCCGGGTTAAGCCCTTCACTTTTTACGGATTCAATTGCTTCCTTAAAATCTTTAAACTGATTTTTTGTATATTTGATATTTTCAGGCGAAATCATATCAGAAACGGCAAAATGGGTTATCATTCCGTCTAAATGCAAAGAAGAATTTTTAATTTGAAGGGCAAGATTTTTTGCTTCATCTTTTAGGCAGCCAATTCTTCCCATTCCAGTATCAACAGCAAGAAAAACGCCAAAATCTTTTACCATATACTGATTTACAACCGTATTCAATTCATTTATAAAATCTGAATCAAAAACTAACGGCGTAATTTTATATTCCAAAAGTTCAAAAAATTCTTCATAAGTGCACAAACTAAGCAGAATAATTTTTGCATCAATTCCGTTTTCGCGAAGTTCAATTCCTTCATCGACAGTCGCAACCGCAAAATATTCAACACCCATATTTTCCGCAATTTTTGCAGTTTCAACGGCACCACATCCATACCCGTCAGCTTTTACCGCAAGACAGATTTTTGTATTTTTATTTAAAACTGATTTTACAACATTCAGATTGTTAATTATGTTCTTTTTATAAACTAAAGCTTTTGTACAACGCATAAGAATAATATTATGATTTTAAACTTTTTATATCAACATTTTTGTTGAGAAAATTTTTAAATTATTTTATAATTTGCTTTGAATGTTAAAAAAATTTTTTGAGAGGCAAATGTGAAAAACTCATATTTTAAATTAATTCCCTTAAGTTGTGCATTAATTTCAATTTTTTCTTGTGCAACGACCTCAAATCAGCCTAATAACGACCAGAATCAAGATCAAATAATAGAAATAGATGAAGATGTTGTCCAGGAACGAACAGACGAAAAACGCGCAGGAAAACCTTTATCAGTAAAAACAAAAACAAATCAGCAGGAAACAGAATTTATTCAAAAATTAAAAGATATCGATTTAAAACTCATTTCTTCACCAAAAGTAATTTTTGAAACACAAAATTTTAAAACTCCATACACAGTTTTAGTTGAATCTTCACAAGGACCAGTTCCGGATTTTGATGTTACAGTTTCTTTTCCAAGTTCAAAAACTCAAGATTCGATAATTTACGATACAGTTCAGTTAAAATCAGATATAGAAGGAAAAGTAACTTTTAAACCTGCTACCGCAACTTTTGCCGCAAACGATAAAGTTACTTTCTACCCTTCACCGGTAAATTCAACCCAGGAAATGATAAACGCCGCTTACAATCTTGCAGTTACCGCTCCTTATCAGGTTAAGTCGCAAAATCTCTGGTACCAGGGAATTTTATATGTTTACGATTTTAACGAACGCGGAAATCCTACTACAAATTCAACGCTTCTTTTAAGAACTCTCCGAAATGCAGGTGTAAATGTTGGAAACGCACCAATCAGTAGCACTTCTTATTACGACAAACCAATTTCTCAATTATACAAAGATAATTATGCAATCGTAGGAAACAGTTGCAGATTCATGGTAGTAGGCTCAATAAAATACAGTGAACCAGTTCAGGAAGTTCAAAACAGATTTACAACAACTCTCACCGCAGACATCACATGCCTAGAAATGAAAACTGGCAAACAATTATGTAATTTTCAGATTACAGAAAAATATACAGATTCAAACAGATACAACAGTGCAGAATCATGCAAAGCAGCTTTAATTCAAAAAGTTGCAGACGGCATAATGTACGGAATGTAAGAGGAACAATATGATTTACACAGACACAAGAGATTCATCTGTAAAAGTTGATTTTAAAACTGCAGTAATGAACGGAATGAATTCTTCAACAGGAGGATTATATATTCCGGTAAGTTTTCCAAAACTCGATAAATCTTTTATAAATAAAAATCCAGAACCTTCTTTTAGAGATATTGCTTTTAATATGGCAAAACCTTATTGCGAAGGCGAAATTCCAGATGACGATTTAATGGGAATTATTCAGGATGCTTACCCGTTTACTCCAAAAATCGTTCCTATCGACAATATTTCTTATGTTTTGGAATTATTTCATGGGCCAACTTGTGCATTTAAAGATTTTGGTGCACGCTTTATGGCTCGTGTAATGTCATATTTTAATAAATCTGAAGGCGACAATCTTCACATTTTAGTTGCAACTTCAGGTGACACAGGAAGTGCAGTTGGAAGTGCCTTTCACAATGTTCCAGGAATCGATGTTACAATCCTCTACCCGGAAGGAAAAATCAGTAAAATTCAGGAAAAACAACTTTCAACTTTTACAGGAAATGTTCGCGCGTTAAAAGTAAAAGGCACTTTTGATGACTGCCAGAAACTTGTAAAAACCGCATTCACTGATAAAGAATTGCGCAATAAGTTCAGATTGAGTTCTGCAAATTCAATTAATATTTCTCGTCTTTTACCACAAAGTTTTTACTATATGTATTCAGCTTTAGTTGTAAAAAACAGAATTGCAATTGACAGCAAAATTGAAAATCCTTCTATTATTACTATCGTTCCTTCTGGAAACTTTGGAAACTTAACTTCAGGATTGATTGCCCGCGAAATGGGTGCCCCTATCGAAGGATTTGTAGCTGCAACTAACTCGAATAAAACAATTCCAGATTGGATTGCAACTGGCGAATATAATGCCCGCGAATCTGTTGAAACTTACGCAAACGCAATGGATGTAGGTGCCCCAAGCAATTACGAACGAATTAAGGCAATGTATTCTTTGGAACAAGTTCGTCATTTGTTTGCTTCTTATTGGCTTGATAACGATGGCATTAAAAAAGCGATTACAGATTGTTCTACAAACACAGGATACACAATCGACCCACACGGAGCTATTGCATGGAAAGCCTGGAACGACATTAAATCAGGCGCAATGCAGGATTTAATCAACGGAAACAAAAACGATTACAAAAATCCGGGGCTCACTCCGAATATTCCTGATTGGGCAAATAAAATTACAGAAAAAAAGGCTGTCGGAATTATTCTTGAAACAGCACATCCTGCAAAATTCGGTTCAATTGTAAAAGATGCAACTGGTCGCGAACCTGCAATTCCTCAACGATTGCAAGATGTTATGGAAAAAGAAGATAAAGCTATTCCTATGACAAAAGATTATCAGTCATTTAAAGAATGGCTTTTACAAAATCTG
Source organism: Anaerovoracaceae bacterium (assembly GCA_963636135.1). Taxonomy (GTDB): domain Bacteria; phylum Spirochaetota; class Spirochaetia; order Treponematales; family Treponemataceae; genus Treponema_D. The sequence goes on along the minus strand of CAVHIX010000039.1, from coordinate 9,105 downwards.
TAAAAAATACGGGAAATCCCCAAAATAATGTCATTCTGAAAAAATTTAAATTTCAGAATGACATTAAAAATCGGAAAGAGCAAATCTTGCAGACTTTATTTTAGCGCTTTAATTAATCCAAGTCTTATTTAATAATCGTTGCCAAATTTTACAAAAATATTTCTTCACAAATAATTAAAAAAGTTGTATACTGCAAAATGGTATATTTTTAAAAGATATACATTAGGTAGTAATTTTTTACTCTAGGAGCAAGTATGACATATTCTTATTTCCCTGGATGTACGCTCAAAAACAAAGCTAAAGAGCTTGATAAGTATGCGCGTGCGTCTGCAGTGGCATTAGGATTTAACCTTGAAGAAATTCCAGAGTGGCAATGCTGTGGCGGAGTCTATCCTTTAGGCTCAAATGAAATTGCCCCTAAACTTTCTTCAGTACGTGCATTAGCAAATGCAAGGGATTCTAATCAGGAATTAGTTACTCTTTGTTCGGCGTGTTACAATGTTTTAAAGCAAGTAAACAACGACATGCAGAACGATGAAGACACAATTCTAAAAGCTAACAATTATTTAAAGCAAGATGGAATCGAATATCACGGTGAAACAAAAGTTTTACACTTTCTTGAAGTTTTACGCGATGTTATCGGTTGGGACAAAGTAAAAGCAGCAGTTAAAAAACCTTTTACAGGTAAAAAAATCGGTGCTTATTACGGTTGTCTTCTTTTGCGTCCTGGAAAAGTTTTACAGTTCGATGATCCGGAAAATCCTAAAATTATAGAAGATTTTATTAAGGCAATCGGAGCAACACCTGTAATTTATTCTCAAAGAAACGAATGTTGCGGTGCTTACACAATGTTCGAAGATTCTTCTATTCCACAGAAAAGAGCAAAAACAATTCTTACAAATGCACAAGATATGGGAGCAGATTTTCTTGTTACAAGTTGTCCTTTGTGTAAATACAATTTGATTAAAAACAGAGGCGACTCAAAACTTGATGTTATTTACTTCTCTGAACTTTTGGCAGAAGCTCTTGATGTTAAGGAGGATAAATAATGTTACTCTCTGAAAGCGAACAAATAAAAGAACGAATTCTTTTGACTAGCAAAGTCAATCCTAAAAAATGTATGGTTTGTGGTAAATGTTCTGGAACTTGCCCAAATTATGATTCTATGGAATATCACCCGCATCAGTTTGTTCAGATGGTTGAAAATGGTGAAATTGAACCTCTTTTAAAAACAAAATCAATTTACGCTTGTATGAGTTGTTTTGCCTGTCTTGAACGATGTCCTCGTCAGGTTGAACCGGCAAAATTAATCGATGCAGTGCGTCAGTATGTTGAAGGTCAAAGAGGATCTCATCATTTAGATCCAAATCAGGTTCCTGAATATTTAGATAATGATATTCCTCAGCAGGCTCTTATGAGCGCTTTTAGAAAATACAAAAAATAAGGAAGTGACAGATGGAAAGAATTGGTGTTTTTGTATGTCACTGTGGTACAAATATTGCAGGTACAGTTGACGTAGCAAAAGTCGCAGAAGAACTTGGAAAAGTAAATGGCGTTGTTTTTTCAACTCATTACACTTATATGTGTTCATCTGCTGGTCAACAAATGATTGAAGAGCACATTAAAAATGATAAATTGACTGGTGTAGTTCTTTGTTCATGTTCTCCTCGAATGCACGAAAAAACATTCCGTGGTTGTGCAGAAAGAGCTGGATTAAATCCGTATAAAGTAGAAATTGCAAACATTCGTGAACAGTGTTCATGGGTTATGAAAGATATGGCACAGGCAACTGAAAAAGCGATTGCCTTAGGTAAAGCTGCCATTGCTAAAACTATTCTTAATACACCTTTGATTCCTGGTGAAACTCCGATGACAAAACGAGCTCTTGTTATTGGTGGTGGTATTGCCGGAATTACAGCCGCACTCGACATTGCAGATGCAGGTTTCCCGGTTGATATTGTAGAAAAAAATGTTACAGTCGGCGGAAAAATGGCTATGCTCGATAAGACATTCCCGACCCTTGACTGTGCATCTTGTATTGTAACTCCAAAAATGACTGAAGTAAGTCAGAATCCTAACATCAGAATTTTGTCTTATTCAGAAGTTTGTGGCGTAAAAGGATACATTGGAAACTTTTCAATCGACATTAAACGACATCCGCGCTATGTAGATGAAACAAAATGTACAGGTTGTGGAGCTTGTATCGAAAAATGTCCGAACAAAAAAGTTCCAAATCCGTTTAACTTAAATCTTAATAATAAAAAAGCAATTGATATTCCGTTTGCCCAGGCTGTTCCAAAAGTTGCAAATATTGATGCAAATTATTGTCTTCACATGAAAGGATTAAAAAATGGAAAAGACAATGTCTGCGGATTCTGTGAAAAAGCCTGTGCCGCTGGAGCAATCAATTTTCATCAGCAGGAAGAAATCATTACGGAAAAATACGGTGCAATCATCGTAGCAACTGGTTACAATCCGATTGACCTTTCAAAATTTGATGAATACGCTTATTCTCAAAGTCCAGATGTTGTTTCTTCACTTGAATTTGAACGACTTTGTAATGCGTCAGGTCCTACAAATGGGCACCTTCTTCGTCCTTCAGATGGAAAAGAACCGAAAAACATTGTATTCGTTCAGTGTGTAGGAAGCCGCTGTTCTGCTGATTCTACTAAAGGTCATGAATATTGTTCAAAAATCTGCTGTATGTATACGGCAAAACACGCAATTTTAACTCGTGATCATTATCCTGATACAAACATTACAGTTTTCTATATTGATGTCAGAACTCCAGGTAAGAACTTTGATGAATTCTACCGCCGTGCAGTTGAACAATATGGCGTTCACTACATTAAAGGTCAGGTTGGAAAAGTTACTCCACTTTCTGATGGAACTCTTGATGTTCAAGGTTCAGATTTGATTTTGAACAGACAGGTTCACATTAAGGCCGATATGGTAGTTTTAGCTGCAAGTATTGAAGCTGATAAATCTGCTCGACCGCTTGCTACTATGCTTACAACTTCTATGGATACAAACGACTTCTTCCTTGAAGCACATGCAAAACTTCGTCCTGTAGAAAGCCCTACCGCCGGTATTTTCCTTGCCGGATGTTGTCAGGGACCAAAAGATATTCCTGAAACTGTAGCCCAGTCTTCTGGTGCCGCAGCAAAAGCAATCTGTCTTTTGATTAAAGATAAGCTTAAAAACAATCCTTGTACTTCTCAGCCAGACGAAAATGCTTGTAACGGTTGTGGACAGTGTGCAAATGTTTGTCCTTATGGTGCAATCAGCTATATCGAAAAAGATTTCCGCGGTCCAAACAGAACTACAATCACTCGACGCATTTCTCAGGTAAACTCTGCAATGTGTCAGGGATGCGGTGCTTGTACAGTTGCTTGTCCTAGCGGTGCTATGGATCTTAAAGGCTTTAGCAATAAGCAAATTTTAGCGGAGGTAGATTCAGTTCTGTAATTTGTAAATGTTTTACATTCATAAATTATACTGAAGAAATTTTATGGAAAATAATAAGAATTCTAACTGGACACCAAAAATCGTTGCTTTCTGCTGTAACTGGTGTTCTTACGCTGGTGCAGATTTGGCCGGCAACAACCGACTTGAATACCCTGCAAATGTAAAAATCATTCGCATTCCGTGTTCATGCCGTTTAAATCCGCTTTTTATTTTGCGTGCCTTTCAGCGTGGTGCTGACGGCGTAATCTTGTGCGGATGTCATCCTGGAGACTGCCATTATTCAACGGGAAATTATTTTGCCCGCCGAAGAATGACTCTTCTTTTTAGCCAGCTCGACTTTTTGGGAATCGAAAAACAGCGTACTCGCGTAGAATGGTGTTCTGCCGCTGAAGGTGTACGCTTTGCCGGAATTATGAACGACTTCGTTTCTCAGATTAAAGAACTTGGCGAATGTAAACGCCTGGAGGATGTACGATGCAAGATGTAGAAAAGCAATTAATCGAAAAAGCAAAAACATTACTTGCAGAAGGCAAAGTTCAGTATGTTGTCGGATGGAAAAAAGGTCTTTTTGACGATGATGTTACTCCTTCAATCTTTCATTCTGCAGAAGAATTAGATAAAGATTTTGTATTCAATAAATATTGTGCTGCAAACCTTTCAAAATATCTTGTAAAAATTACAAAAGATATTGAAATCAAAAAAAGCACAACAAGAATGAACAATACAATGGCAAAACAGCGTGATCCAAACGCTACAGAAACTCCTATTCCACAGGAAATGGTTGCAGTTTTCTTGAAGCCAGCTGATACACATTCGTTTACTCAGCTTTTAAAAGAAAACAGAATTAAACGCGAAGATGTTTATGCAATCGGTGTTCCATGTCAGGATGAACTTGACGGAAAAGAAGTTTGCGAAAGTTGTGCCGGAAAAGTTTCAATTTCTTGTGATGAATACATTGGATTAGAAGAAAATCGTGTAAGCGGCACTTCAAATCGTCTTTCGGTAGTTGAAAAATATGAAAAAATGACTAGCGAAGAACGAAATGCATTCTGGAAAGGCGAATTTTCTCGCTGTATCCGTTGTAATGCCTGCCGAAATGTTTGCCCGGCTTGTACTTGCGAAAAATGTGTATTCGACAACAACAAACTTTATACAACACAAAAAGTTGCAGAAACAAGTTTTGAAGAATCGCTTTTCCACATTATCAGAGCTTGGCATGTTGCCGGTCGCTGTACGGATTGTGGCGAATGTTCACGAGTTTGCCCTCAGAATATTCCGCTTTATCTTCTTAACCGAAAATACATTAAAGATATTAACGAAATTTACGGTGAATACGAGGCTGGTTCCGATATGGAAACAAAACCGCCTATGCTCACATTTAAAACTGATGATGCGGAAACAAGCATTGTCTACAATCGCTCAAATGACGGAGGTGAACAATAATGCTTAGTATTTCAGCAGAAAAAATTGATTCATTATTCGCAAAAATTGCCGAAAAACAGCCTTTGTATCTGCCCGTAGAAAATAAAACTGGTAAATCAGATTTTCAAAAATGGCAGGAAGGAACAAAACTTTCTACTGCATTAAAAACTGTTCGTTCTGCAAAAGATTTTTTCTTTCCAAAAACAGAACATATGGTTTCTTACGAATTAAATGGAAAAGAAGTTAAAATTACAGATCCTAGAAAAGAAATCGAAGATTTTGTAATTTTTGGCGTTCGTCCTTGTGATGCAGTTGGTTTTACAATCATCGATAATGTTTACCTTAATATGAATCCGGTTGATTCTTACTATAAAAACAGACGAGAACACGGAACTGTAATCACTTTGGCTTGTAATGACCCTGAAAAATCTTGTTTTTGTTCAACTTACCAGATTGACGCTTCTCTTTCTAATGATAAAAACGGTTCAACTGGGGATGTTTCTTGCTGGCTTTCTGACGGAAAATATTTTTTCAAAGCTAACACAGAAAAAGGAAAAACATTAATTGAAACTGTAAAATCTTTACTTTCTGAATCAGATGAAAAATCCGTAGAAAAAACTCAAAAAGAAATTCAGGAAAAAGTAGAAAAACTTCCATTTGCACATCTTGACCTTTCTAAATTCAAAGGAAAAGACATGCTTCAGATTTTCAATTCAAAAATCTGGTCAAAAATTGCAGAACCATGCGTAGGATGCGGAACTTGTACTTATGTTTGCCCTACATGTATGTGTTTTGATGTTCGCGATTTTGACACTGGAAAAGGCGTTCGTCAGATTCGCTGCTGGGACTCTTGTATGTACAACGATTTTACTCAGATGGCCGCTGCAAATCCTCGTCTTACACAAAAAGAACGAAGCCGCCAGCGATTTATGCACAAATTGATGTACTATCCGATGGCTCACGAAGGACTTTTTGGTTGCGTAGGTTGTGGCCGTTGTATCGAAAGTTGTCCGGTAAATATGAACATCGTAAAAGTCATTAAAGAAGTTCAAGAAACTAATGACATTGGAGGAGATAAATAATGGAAACTAAAGAATCATTTATCCCTTATGTTGGAAAAATTATTGACATTAAACAAGAAACTCCTGATGTAAAAACTTTCAGCGTAGTCGGTCTTGATGGAAAAAAATTATTTGAACACATTCCAGGTCAGTGTGCAATGCTCATCGTTCCTGGCGTCGGCGAATCAATGATTTCTATTACATCTTCTCCAACTTTGAAAACTCACATGGAATTTTCAATTAAAAAATGCGGTATCGTTACAGAATGGCTTCATAATGCAGAAATCGGACAGGAAATCTGTGTTCGCGGACCTATCGGAAACGGTTTCCCAGTTGAAGGTACCCTTAAAGGAAAAGATATTCTTGTAATCGCCGGTGGTATCGGAATTGCTCCAGTTCATTCGGTTGTAAATTACATGATGGATCACCGCGAAAATTACGGAAAAATCCAGGTAATCTACGGTAGCCGTTCAATGGCAGACTTAGTTCGCCTTGACGAAATGCAGAATGTATGGATGAAGCAGCCAAACTGTTCAATCGATTTAACAATCGACCGCCCGGAAGAAGCTTGGAAAGGTCATGTTGGTTTTGTTCCGCCGTTCGTAACGGAATTAAATCCTGATCCTAGTATGACTGTAATTATGTGTGGACCTCCGATTTTAATTCACCTTTCACTTGATAATCTTAAAAAATTAGGATTCAAGGACAATCAGGTTTTCACCACAATGGAAATGAGAATGAAATGTGGAATTGGAAAATGTGGTCGTTGTAACATCGGTGATAAATTCGTTTGTAAAGATGGTCCGGTTTTCAGTTTTGACCAGCTTGGCGAATTACCACCAGAATACTAATCATATTTTTGCTTTCGGGTTTTCTTTTTGAAAGCTCGAAACGACTTTTTTCAATTTTAGAAAAAAAGAATTAAGTTCCGTAAAATCAGGAACATCCCTTTTAGGAGTAAACTTATGGCAGATAAAGAAATGGCTACAATTTATATTTTTGGTAAAAAATATGATGTACCTGCTGAATTAACAATTATGAATGCTATGGAATACGCTGGCTATCAGCTAAAACGTGGCTGTGGATGTAGAAACGGTTTCTGTGGTGCGTGTGCAACAATTTACAGAATTAAAGGACAGAATCAGCTTCAGACTTGCTTGGCTTGTTCTAAAAAAGTTGAAAATGATATGTACATTGCAACTCTTCCATTCTTCCCACTTGTAAAACAGGTTTACGACATCAATAAAATTAAACCAGAACAGGCTGTAATGATGCAACTTTATCCTGAAATCTATTCTTGTGTAGGTTGTAACGCTTGTACTCGTGCCTGCCCGCAGAATCTTCAGACTATGCAGTACATTGCTTATGCTCAGCGTGGCGATTTTGCAAAATGTGCAGACCTTTCATTCGACTGTGTAATGTGCGGATGCTGTTCTTCTCGTTGTCCTGCTGGAATCAGTCACCCACAGGTTGCAGAACTTGCCCGTCGCTTGAACGGAAAATACATTCAGCCACAGAGCCAGCATCTTCTTGACCGCGTTGCCGAAATCGATTCTGGTGCATGCGAAGAAGCAATCAAAAAGTTCGTTGAAATGTCAACTGGCGACAAAGAACAGATTAAAAATCTTTATAACAACCGCGAAATCGAAAAATAAGGCTATAGGAGTAAAACATGTACGGAAATTACCTTGATGATGCTGCAAAAATCGTTGCAGAAAAACGTGAAGAAAATTTAAAATTTGAACATGCTCGTCTTACAGCTGAACAGAAAGACGATTTATTGTTGAAATTCCACCCGGATAGAATTAAGGAACAGTTTACAGAATTAAAAATCGGTCCAAATAAAGGTCAGAAAGCGCCTCTTGAACTTGCAAAAATGCTTCAGGCAAAACCAAGAATTGAACCTGAACACATCGATTTAAATCATGTTGACTATGAATCTGATGTTTTGGTAATCGGTGGCGGTGGTGCCGGAACTAGTGCTGCAATCATGGCAAGCGAAGCTGGTGCAAAAGTTCTTTTGGTTACAAAACTCCGCGTAGGAGACGCAAATACAATGATGGCTGAAGGTGGAATCCAAGCTGCAGATAAGCCAAACGATTCTCCTGCTCAGCACTATCTTGACGCTTTTGGTGGTGGACACTTTGACGGAAAACCGGAATTGGTTTACACACTTGTAAATAAAGCTCCTTCTGTAATTAAATGGTTGAACGATCTTGGCGTTGAATTTGATAAAGCTGAAGACGGAACTATGATTACAACTCACGGTGGCGGAACTAGCCGAAAACGTATGCACGCATGCAAAGACTATTCTGGTGCAGAAATTATGCGTACACTCCGCGATGAAACTTTCAACCGCAAAGATGACATTACAGTTGTAGATTTTACATCTGCAATCGAAATCATTAAAAATGACAAAGGCGAAGCTTGCGGTGCCGTTTTAGTTAATATGGAAACAAACGAAGTTCGCATTGCAAAAGCTAAAGTTGTAATCATTGCAACTGGTGGTGCCGGACGAATGCACTATCAGGGATTCCCAACATCTAACCACTACGGTGCAACAGCCGATGGTCTTGTTATGGCATACCGAGCAGGAGCAAAACTTTTGTATCAGGATTCATTACAGTATCACCCAACTGGAGCCGCTTACCCGACACAGATTTTGGGAAAACTCGTAACTGAAAAAGTTCGTTCGCTTGGTGCAAAACTCATCAACAAAAATGGCGAAGTTTACATTCATCCGCTTGAAACTCGCGATGTAAACGCTTCTGGTATTATCCGTGAAGTAAAAGAAGGACGCGGAGTTCACAACGAAGTTCAGGATGCAGTTTGGCTCGACACTCCGATGATTGATATGATTCACGGCGAAGGAACGATTTTAAAATCAATTCCTGCAATGTACAATATGTTCATCAAATACGGAATCGACATTAGAAAGGAACCGATTTTGGTTTACCCAACACTCCATTATCAGAATGGTGGTGTAGAAATCGACAAAACTTGCCACACAAATGTAAAAAATCTTTTGGTTGCTGGAGAAGCTTCTGGTGGTGTTCACGGAACAAACCGATTGATGGGAAACAGTTTGCTTGATGTTGTAGTTTTTGGTCGCGAAGCCGGAATCGAAGCTGGAAAAATGTTCAAAGATATTGCA
>CAVHIX010000038.1:0-13149 GCA_963636135.1 Anaerovoracaceae bacterium | reverse complement strand
ATTCAATAATCTTTTCTATTACTTCTTTTGGGTCATCTTTTACGATTAATTTTCTGCCAGAAAGAAGTGTTAAAGTTAAATCCGGAAGTGATTCCATTGTTTCTATCATATGCGGATTTACCCAATATTTTTTTCCATTTAATTGAGTTACTTCAATCATTCTTAAATTTTTATACATATTTAAGGGAAGGTCAAGTATTTATAAACAATAAACGAAAAAATCATTTAAATCATCGGAATTATATTTCATAAATTTCAGTTATATATATTTTTTTTAATTGAATTTTTATTCTTTTATTATAATATTTAAATTACTGTAAAAAAAATTGAGTTATGCATTAAAAATACACTACATTCCGTATCCTTACAAACACACGGTACGCTGCATTAACTCTTTTTTTAGAAAAAGGGCTCTCTGGCAGCGTAAGTGTGTTTGCAGTCTACTTCATTTCGTGTATTTTTAATTATTACTTTTTTTATAAAATTCAATTCAAAATTGGAGAAAAAAAATGGAAAATAAGCCGCTTGTTTATATTATTGAAGATGCTCACGAAATGGCGAATCTGATTAAAATGTATCTTGAAAAGTCAGAAATTAATTCTAAAATTTTTGAAAAAGCTGAAGATGCTTGTAAGGAATTGCAGAATGAAAAACCGGATTTGTTCGTTTTGGATTTAAATCTTCCGGGAATGAGCGGATTTGATTTTTTACAGAATTACAGAAAAGAATTTTTTCCGACAACGCCAGTAATTATCGTTTCAGCACGCGATGCCGACGACGACATTATAAAGGGCCTTGAAATTGGGGCCGACGAATTTGTTACAAAACCATTTTCTCCAAGCGTTTTAGTTGCCCGAATTCAGGCTTGTTTACGAAGAATTGCCGTTACAAGTGCCGCAGCCGAAGAAACTTTGACATTTGCAGACTACACTCTTCTATTAAACAGTTGCGTTCTTAAAAAAGGAGCTGTAAAAATTCCGCTTTCTGCAAAAGAATATGCCGTTTTGGAATTTCTTGTAAAAAATGCAGGCCAGGTTTTGTCCCCGGAAAAAATTTATCAGGAAGTTTGGAAAACTCCATACGGCGATATTACAGCGGTTGCAGTTTATGTTCAGCGATTAAGACGAAAAATTGAAAAAGACCCTGCAAATCCGGAATTTTTGAAAACGATTTTTGGAAACGGCTATCTTTTTGAAAATAAATCTGAAGAAAAATAAATTATGAAGATTAAAAATCAACTTTTCATTTATATTGCGTGCGTTTTTTTAATTCCAGTTTTGTGTTGCCTTTTTATTCCAATTATTGTTTATCAGACTAAAATTGACAACGAAAATCTTGTTTTAATCAGCAAACTTTCGGAAACTGAATCAGAAAATTTTTCGCAAAAGGAATTAAATCTTCTTAAAAAAATTACAAAACGAATTCCACGCGGGGTTGATTATATTCTTTTACGGGATTCAAAAGTTCTTCTTACTTCAGAAAAAAATATAAAAATCAATGACGAAATAGAAGAAGGGCAGATTTTACAAAGTATAAAGGCCCAGGATCATAATTACATTTTTCAGTACGAAACGCTACACATTTCAGATTCGCCAAACGAAGATTTAGACATTCACCTTCTTACGCGAATTAAAAAATCTTACCTCAGCAAAAATAATGCGTCATTTTTCATCGGAATTCTTTATTCGATAATCGCGATAATTTTAATCATTTCAATTGTAGGAATTTGTGTAATTTCGCAATCGATTTTAAAATCAATCGACAAACTTGTGCGCCAAACCCACAAAATCGCCAAAGGAAATCTTTCCGAAGAAATAAAAGAATCTGAATATCCGGACGACGAATTAAAAATCATCAGCGAAAGTATTGAAACCATGCGAAAAGATTTAATCGAAGCGCAGGAAAAAAAATCGCGTTTTATAATGGGCGTAAGTCACGATTTAAGAACTCCGGTTGCAGTAATAAAAGGTTACGCCGAGGCCCTTTCCGATGGGGTTATAACTGCCGGCGACCAGGGAAAAGAAGCTATAAAAATCATTTTGGACCGAACAAGTCAGCTTGAATTAATGATAAACACGCTTTTAGATTACATAAAATTAGACACAAAAGATTGGAAAAACGAACTGAATGACAGAGATTTTTCAAAATTCATAAACGATTTCTTTAAAAACGCACTAACAACGGGAACGATTTTTAAACGCGAAGTAAAATTGCAAAATACGCTTTCACAAAATATTTCGCTGCCGTTTAATTCTCTTTTGGCACAGCGCGCGCTCGAAAATATTTTTTCAAACGCAATCCGCTACACAAAAGAAAATGACACAATTTTTTTAGATGCCTCAGAAGATGAAAAAAATATTTACATTAAAATCAGCGACTCTGGAATCGGGCTTTCAAAAGAAGACGAAAAACATATTTTTGACCTTTTTTACCGTGGTTCGGCAAGTCGGCGCGAAAGTGGAATGGGAATCGGACTTTCAGTTGTAAAAACGATTATGGAAATTCATTCATGGCAAATTTCAGTCGAATCTGAACTCGAAAAAGGCACTCGTTTTACAATCACGATTAAAAAATCATAAAATGTCGAGCAATTCTTCTAAAAATCGGTTTTCAAATAAAAGCCCTTTTTTTGTAAGAAAAAAATATTCTTCGCCGTTTACAATTTTTTTCTGAGCAAGATTTTTTTGTTCCCATTTAAAAAAAAGTTCATTCATTTCACGAGAAATTTTAAAATCAAAACGATTTTGTAAATCCGTAAGCGAAAGACCGTCTGTTTTTCTAAGCGCCATCATAAAACTTTCAAAAATCTGATTTTTAAGCGAAAGATTTTCAAATTCCACCGGAAGGCTTTTATTTTTTTCAAAGTACGACAAATCAGGATTAATTTTTAAAAGATTTTCCGGATTCGACCAAAAATCTGTATATTCCGCGATATTTTTTGTATTCGTGTAGCGAAAACCATTTTTTCCAAAAACAGAGCCCGTGCCCCCACTTCCAGCACCAATATAATCCCTTAAATTCCAATAAAAAAGATTGTGTCTGCAAGGGGAGCCGCCATTTTTTTTGTAAAAATTTGAAACTTCATACTGAATAAATCCGTTTTTTTCTAAAAAAGATTTCGCCTTAAGCCAGATTTTATCAGCAAAATCAAAATTATAATCGATTTTCCCAGAATTAATTTTTTTTCCGAGCGGCGTTTCGTCTTCCACGACCAGCGAATAAACCGAAATATGCGTTAAATTTTGCGCCAAAAGAAATTTTAGATCAGAAATAAAACTTTCTTCCGTTTGAAAAGGGAGACCCGAAATCAAATCCGCAGAAAAAATCCTATTCCAATTATTTTTAATCAAATCTAAAGCGGTAAAAATGTCGCTTGCCCGACTTCGTCTGTTTACAAATTTTAAAACTTCATCATTTAAGGACTGAATTCCAACTGAAATTCTGTTTACGCCAACATTTTCCAGCGTTTTTAAAAGATTTTGTGTAATGTCCGCGGGATTTAATTCAACTGTAATTTCCGGATTTTCAGCAAACCCCTGATTTTTTAAAACTGTAAAAATCTTTTTAAAATCTTCTTCGCTCAAAAGACTCGGAGTTCCGCCCCCGATAAAAACCGTTTCTATTTTTTCTGAATTAAGATTTTTAAATCGCCACTCAAGTTCCGCACACAACGCCAAAACATACGATTCTGGAATCTTACCCATTTTGCAAGGAACGCTAAAAAAATCGCAGTAATCGCATTTTGAAACGCAAAACGGAATATGAATGTAAAGCGCTCTCATTTTAAAATTCTAAATTTGTTCAGCGGGAAAGTTTGTAAAATTGCAGCGGCTTTAATTTCAGATTTTGAAACGGGCCCCCACAATCTACTATCCATTGAAGAATTTCTGTTGTCGCCCAAAACAAAATATTCATTTTCAGAAAGCGTAATTTCGTCAAACGAACCGTAAACCCCGATTGAAGAATCCCATCCACTCGAATTCGCGTTAATATTTATGTTGTAAGGCTCTTTTATAAGTTCAAATTCCGTTAAAAAATGCTTTTGCCCCTGCGGACGAATATAAATCACATAATCGCGCATATAAATCGAATCGCCTGGCAAAGCAATTACACGACGCAAACATTCTGATTTTCCTATTAAATTTTTACGATTTGAAAAAGAAAATTGGCGCAAAGAAAAAAAATTGAAAAAAGAATCTAAAATATTTTCCGAAAAAGACGATTTTTGAAAATCCCGTTTTTTAAGAAGAACAACAGAACCGCGCGACAAAGATTTTTTTAAAGGCGTTACAAAAACACAAGAATCTTTATTAAAATCCGGCGCCATTGAAACCGATTTTTGCTTTACCGGAAAAATTAAAAATGCCAAAATTAAATTTATTGCAACGATAATCGCTAAAATAAAAAAAACGACTCTAAAAATCTTTTTTTGCAAATCTTTTTTCATTGAATACGAAAGTTCGTATAATTCTTTTTTCATAGAATCAGTATAAATAATTTTTTTAAAATTTACAATTGGAGAATAACATCTTCAAACTGAACGCCGTCCCCATCTGAAACATCGCGAACCAAAACTGAACCGACTATTTTTTTCAAAAATTCAGGACTAAGTCCGGGAGTTAAAATTTTTTCCGTACGAAGAACGCCAATATCGCTTTCCTTTATTTTTTCGCCTTTTTTCATCGACCGCATAAAATGAAGAGAACGATTCGTGCGCCCATAATTTTGTTTTTCTGACGGAGCAAGATTTTTTACGCCATCCCCCAAACAAGAAAAAATTTTTTGTTCACTGTAAGATTCTTTTAACTGCGAAAGAGCGATTTCAAATCCCTTCTGCTTTCCGTAATGATTTAAAACCGCCTCCGCTTGATGAACTGTGTGAACCATAAGCGCAAACTGTTCGCCTTCTAACGCCACAGGATCGTCAAGGCCATTCGTTTTTCGGCTCAGCGTAATATGCTTTTCGATAATCGTGCCACCACAAAAAACTGAAAGAACTGGAACCAAAACGGCATCCAGACTGTGATCGCTTAAACCGCACTCAACGCCAAAAATATTTTTTAAATTTTCAATTAATTTTAAATTATATTCGCTTTCTGGGGCCGGATAACTTGTAATACAGTGCAAAAGCGAAATCCCGTCGCGCCCAAGAATAAAAAGGGCCTTTTCAATATCGCTTAAAGTTGAAACCCCGCTAGAAATTATCACCGGAACAGCAGATTTTTTTTGTTCGGTTTGAACTTTTCGGATTTCTGCCAATTTTTCAAGCATCGGAAAATGATTTAATTCTGGGGAAGCAATTTTCACAAAATCAGGGTCAATCGAAATCAGTTCTTCAAGGCTTTTTTCACCAAACGGAGAACAACCGAATTTCACCCGTTTTTCGTGAGCATAATTTTTTAATTCAACAAAAAAACTTTTCGGACATTCAAGATTTTTAAATCGCTCGTACAAAGAAATATTTCCAGTTGGAAGATTTACAAATCCTGTTTTTGGGTGCAAAATTTCGTCCGCATAAACCCACTGAAATTTTACAGCGTCCGCCCCGGATTCCACTGCGCAATCTACTAATTTTTTGGCTTTTTCAATCGAACCTTCGTGACTTGTTCCAATTTCTGCGATTATAAACATTTATTTTGAACTTTCCATTAATTTTTTTGCCGAAATGGCCTTTAATCGGTTTGAATAAACTTGAATCGACGAAGAATTTAGCCAGCCATTTTTAAACTCGTACCAAATTTCATCTTCATTTGAAAAAGATTTTCCTAAAACCTGAAAAATGTCTCCTTTTCGTGCGTGAGACAAAACTTCAGAATCCCAGGAAGCACTTTTTTGAAACCCAACATACGGATTTACAACAATTGCCCAAGAAACATCTGGCATAAGCGAAAGCGGCTCTGTATTGTCGAATTTTATATTTTTTTCATTTTTACAGGAAAATAAAACCAAAACGAACGCAAAAATCAAAAACTTTTTCATTTATAAACCTAAAAATTTTAAAACTTCAGGATAGATCTGCAAATCAGAATCCACAAAAAAAAGATTTTTTATTTCAAGCGGATTTACCCATTTATATTCTGTGTGTTCAGTCAAAACATACGGCTTTTTTATTCCATCGTGCTCAATCGAAACTTTATACGCGTGAAGATGATTTTCCTTCTGCTTGTGATAAAAAACTGATTCTGTAATAAATTGTTCAGGCACAACTTTTACGCCAAATTCTTCGCGCATTTCACGGATTATCGCCATTTCATCAGTTTCGCCAGGGTCAACTTTTCCGCCCGGAAATTCCCATCTTCCGCCCATATCGCCAATCGGCACTCGTTTTGCAATTAAAATTTTGTCTTCTTTCTGAATAATACACGCAATTGAAACCATTATAAAAATAAAACTCCAGGAACTATAAAATGAACGATTGCAATCACGATTAACGCAATGGCAACGATTTTTCTTTCTGAAATAAAAATTTTTTCTAAAAACGAAGGCAGATTTATTTCAACTTCTGATTTTTGACTAAAGTACAACAAAAGAAGAGAAGCACCACCTACCAATCCTGCAAGGGCCGGAAGCAAATCGCCTAAAAAAATCGGGGACGAACAAGGCGACAAAAGTTTTACAAGGCCCGTAAAAACCGTTAAAAATCCAATTATAAGATGAAAAAGGGAATCTTCGGCAATTTTAGTTGTACCAAAAATTTTATAAAAGATTTTTTTAATTTTAGATTTTTTTTCTAAATCAGGATTTTCTGAACTTTCGTCAAAATTGTCTTCAACATCTTGAGGATTTTCGCACGAATAAAGCAAAATTGAGCCCGTAATCAAATTTAACAATATTGAAAGAAAATAAAACTGCATCATATAAAACCTTTAAGTTCGTTTTTTTATTGAAGAAGAAATTTTATCGCTTTTCTGGTCAAAAAAAACTTCCGCTTCTACTTTAATAATATCATAATCTGGAAAATTATCACGCACAAAAAGTTCATTTCCCGTATATTCCTGAAAAAATTCTTCGGATTCGTAACATTTTGTATTTTCTGCATTGTAAGCGTAAAATTTGATTTTAAAATCCTTTTGAATCGGAACCTGTTTTTCATTTTTTTTATATTTTTTCTGCTCAAATTTTAACGAAACATAAATTTTTTCATCATAAGAAAACGATTCAATTTTACACGGAATGTCGAAAATCACTTCATTTTGATTTTTTTGCAAAAACGAATACAAATAAATGCAGGCAACAAAAAAAATCAGCGAAATCAGCAAAAATCTGTTTGTTCGCGTACTGACTAAACTTTTAAAAAGGCCTTTAATTCCAACTTCATTGTTAAAAATTTTTCCGGCGTAATAATCCTGAACCATTTTTGGCGCGTTTTTTAATCGTTCTTCCCGGTTGTAATAAAAATGAAGCGGTTCTTCCCCGTCCGGATAGCCTTCGTTTATATTTTTAAAATCCATTATTTTATTACAGAATCGATTAATGAATCAGTTTTCCACCAGACGATTCTACATTTCTCCTTTTCAGCCAAAATTGCAGAAATAATTCCTTCGTCGCTCAAATCAAACGAAGAAAATAAAACATCATTATGATTCACTGGAAGAACTCTTTTTATAAGCTGCTGTCGTTTTGCATTTAAAATCTGAACCGAATAGCCTTCCTGCGTTGAAAGAAGAAAATAAAGCCATCCATTTTTAGCCGTTCCCAAAAAATCATACGGAATTTTATATGTAATTTTACTAAAATCCTGAATTACAGATTCTTCGTAAGGCGGAACAATAATCGATTTGGAATAAGTGCCCGTTTCAACATTCAGCGGATAAATCACAGTTTCAAGATAATTTACCCCAGAACTGATTTTAGATTCGCTATCAACATAAGGTTTGTAATAATCGACTTTTACAAAAAGGGTTTGCGACGAATAATCGGGAACAACATTTTCCACAGAAATAAAAATGTCATCGTCTTCGCCTTCGGCAAAATCAAATTTTTCGTGCGGAATATCTTTTTGCGTCAAAGGGATTCTGTATTTTAAATATCCGTCAGAAGAAAACCAAAATGTACACGATCCGCCAGTTGTAATGCAAACCACAACAAGTTCATTCTGATTTGTAACATAAATCTGCTTTATAAATGGAAAAGGAGTTCCAGAAGGCCCCTGCTGCCCAATGTAATCTAAAACCGTTCCGTCGCTTGAAAAACGCAAAACTACCTGGCTGTAAACTAGATTTTCATCTTCATCCTGTTCATTTCGTTCTTTTGGAACAATTCCAACCGCGTACATATATTTTTTTGAATCAACTGCAATTTTTCCATCAAATTCAAACGGAAAAGAAACGCCCTTCCACAGCATCGAATTCTGTTTTGAAAGAAGTTCGTTGTATTTTTCATCGTAAAAATCTTCGTTGTAATGAATTGAAAGCAAATCACCATACGAATTGTACGAAAGGATTTTCTGATTTTGGCCGTTTACAATGTAAAAAAATCCGTCTTTCATTGTAAGGGAAGTTGAAATTTTCCCGATTTTGTCTACCCCAAAAAGATTTATTTCATCTTCAAAATTGCCGTATTTGAGCGAAAAAAGTTCTTCTTCGTTTAAAGTCTGAATTCCGCCTTTTTTACCACAGGAAAATAAAAAAATACAAAAAAATAACAATGCGCAAAATTTATTTTTCATCTGTATTAGAATAAAGTTTACTCATAAATCTGTCAATTATTCAAAAACTATTCAAATCTCTTCAATTAAAACAGATTTTTAACTTTACTTCATATGGAAAAAACTTTATTATAAAGGTTATGATAGTAGATAAAATTTTAACAGCAATTTTCGGTTCACAGAACGAACGCGATGTAAAAAAATTAAAACCAATCGTCGCAAAAATCAATCAAAAAGAACCTTGGGCACAGTCACTTTCGGAGGAAGATTTTAAAAATCAGACTTTAAAATTTAAAGAGCGTCTTTCAAACGGCGAAACTCTAAACGATATTTTACCAGAAGCTTTTGCTCTTGCCCGCGAAGCTGCCCGTCGTGTACTTGGAGAAAGAGCTTACGATGTTCAGTTGATGGGTTCACTAGTTTTAAATTCCGGCAGAATCACAGAAATGAAAACTGGGGAAGGTAAAACTTTAATGTGTGTTCCGGCAGTTTATTTAAATGCACTTTCCGGAAAAGGCGTTCATGTTGTAACGGTAAACGATTACCTTGCAGAACGAGATGCAAACTGGATGCGCCCTGTTTACGATTATTTAGGCCTTTCAGTTGGTTCAATTCTTTCTGATATGGATAATGATGCCCGCAAAAAATCTTATGCCTGCGACATTACTTACGGAACAAACAATGAATTCGGATTCGACTATTTACGCGACAATATGCAAATCGACATGAAAAATAAAGTTCAACGCGGATTCAACTTTTGTGTTGTAGACGAAATCGACTCTATTTTAATCGATGAAGCACGAACTCCGTTAATCATTTCAGGTCAAGGCGAAGACGACACTTACAAATACCATGAAGTTGACAAATATGTAATGCAACTTACAGAAGTCGCAAAAGATCCAAAAACAAATGATTATCCAGATGAAGTTGAAATGACTCCAGAGCAGCGAAAAGAGCTCAAAGGGGACTACAAACTCGACGAAAAATCAAAACGAGTTTCTTTTACGGACAAAGGTATCAATCACATTGATCAGATTTTACACGAACACAATTTAATTCCCGCAGATTCTTCTGTAGTTGATGAAGAAAATTTTGAATATGTTCACTATTTTACACAGGCTTTGCGGGCCCACACCCTTTACAAAATCAACATTGACTATCTTGTTCGCGACGGTCAAGTTCAGATTGTAGACGAATTTACAGGTCGTGTTCTTGAAGGCCGCCGTTATGGGGATGGATTACATCAGGCAATCGAAGCAAAAGAGCATTTAAAAATTGCTCAACGAAACCGAACACTTGCAACTATCACTTTCCAGAATTTCTTTCGAATGTATACAAAACTTTCCGGAATGACTGGTACGGCACAAACTGAACAAGTCGAATTCAACAAAATCTACAATTTGGATGTTGTTGCAATTCCTACAAATAAACCAATTGCCCGAATCGATGAAAACGACGAAGTTTATCTCAACGAAGAAGACAAATGGGAAGCAATCGCAAAAGAAGTTAAAGCTGCACACGAAAAAGGCCAGCCGGTTCTTGTCGGAACAGTTTCTGTAGAAAAATCTGAACATCTTTCTGCCCTTCTTACAAAAAAAGGAATTCGCCACGAAGTTTTGAATGCTAAAAATCATGCCCGCGAAGCTTTAATCATTGCTGAAGCCGGTGCAAAAGGCGCTGTAACAATCGCTACAAACATGGCAGGTCGTGGTACAGATATTAAACTCGGCGGAAACCCGGAATTCAGGGCAATGAAAAGAGCCGGAACGAATGCAACTAAAGAACAGTACGAAAATGCCTTAAAAATCGAAAAAGAACAGTGGCTCAAAGATAATGAAGAAGTTAAAAATTGTGGCGGTTTGTATGTAATCGGTTCAGAACGCCATGAATCTCGCCGTATCGACAATCAGTTGCGCGGTCGTTCAGGTCGTCAAGGGGATCCGGGAAGAAGTAAATTCTACATTTCTATGGACGATGATTTGATGCGCCTTTTCGGTGGCGACAGAATGAAAAATATGATGTCCCGAATCGGAATGCAACCTGGAGAACCAATCGATCACCCGTGGCTCAACAAAGGAATCGAAAAGGCCCAGCAGCGTGTAGAAGACCGAAACTTTGAAATCCGTAAACATTTGCTCGATTACGATGATGTTTTAAACGAACAGCGAACTGTAATTTATAGTCAGCGCGACGAAATCTTAAAAGACGAAAATCTTGCTGACCGCGTAATGAACAATGCCCGCGACGAAGTTGAAGCGTTATTCGAAGAATATTCGTATAATTCAAAACACACAAAAGATTCTTCTAGCGTAATTTCTGCGTTAAATGATCGAATTCAATCGCTTTTTGGACTTTCTCTTCCATACGAACGGCTTTCTGCTGAATCTTTAATTTCTATTCTTCAAAACGATTTAACAGAAAAAGAAACTTTAGCCGGAAAAGAAAATTTGAATATGTTCATTCGTTATCAATATATTCAGATTATCGACAAAAAATGGCTCGATCAGTTGAATGCCCTTGAAAGTTTACGAGAAGCTGTAAGTTTGCGTTCTTATGGTTCAAAAAATCCTTTAACTGAATATAAAAACGACGGATTTGACCTTTTTGACGAAATGTTAGATTCAATCCGTACAAATGTAATGTCTAGAGTTTTCAAAGTTCGCGTTCAGCTTTCTCCAGAAGCTCAGGCACAACGAATTAATGCCGCAAAACAGATGCAGCAAAAAATGAATGCTCAACATTCTGAAGCTCAAAGCGTTATCAGTGGCGACCAGGCAAGAAGAAATGTTCAACAGAATTCTGCGGTAAAAGGCGGAACTCAAGGCTCTTCTGTAACAGTCAGGAGAACAAGCCCAAAAATCGGAAGAAACGATCCTTGTCCATGCGGAAGCGGAAAAAAATACAAACAGTGCTGCGGAAGAAACTAAAAATTAAAATCAGTTAAAAACTAACGGGCAATATTTTTAAGTATTGCCCGTTTTTATTTAACTTTCAAAATTTAATTTAAAAATATGGAATTAAAATCTATTTTAAAAGACCCGCTCTATTCACCGGTAAAATTCTAAAACTTGTTGTTCCTAAAATATATTTTTTATTAACATACTGCGGTTCCATATTCGAATAATACGAAATCGAATATTCATCAAATTCTGTAAGCGGAA
This sequence comes from Anaerovoracaceae bacterium, assembly GCA_963636135.1. Lineage (GTDB taxonomy): Bacteria > Spirochaetota > Spirochaetia > Treponematales > Treponemataceae > Treponema_D. Next base: position 1,341 of record CAVHIX010000038.1, on the reverse strand, counting down.
CCAATTTTTGCTCGTAGGAATGGCGCATATCCAGCGAATTAAAACGATTGTCCCCCATCATAAAATAACAATCTTCCGGAATGAATTGCGCGTTTCCATTTTCATCATTTGCCGGGAAGACTGGCATATTTCGCTGATCCAAAATCTGAATATATTTGTACAAAAGTTCGCTCATTTTGTTATATTCTTTAATTTTTTCATCGGTCAAAAATAAATGTTCCTGATTCAGCTTTGACATCTGACATTTTCGCAAGATAAATCGGCCCACATTCAGTTTTATCATCAAATTTAATTTAAAATTTGCCATTTTGTACGGATCATCTGCAATCTTTTTTACACTTTCATCTTTTTGATTAATCCAATCCGTCATAAAATTCGAAAAATTTTCTTGGGAATAAATTAAATAATTTGCAATATTAAAAAGTTCTGAACAATCAGCAAGTTTTACGCCCAATTTTTTATAATTTTGAACAATCAATTTACACTCTATCGCCGCATCTTCAAGATTTAACGCATTTCGCTCATTTTCAATCAAAATCATATCTTCATAATCTTTTTTTGAAAGCGGAATGTATTTTATTTTCTGTTTTACATTTTCCGGAAGTTCATTCAGCGACCAATAGGCCCTTGTCGCGTCATAATCGATCGGTGTAAATTCAGGATTTTCCTTAGTTTTTGCATACAAAACCCCATCCTGAAGCACAAGTTGTTCCCCCGGAAGCCCGCAAAGGCGCTTTACAAGAGGATCGGCCTTTAATTCCCCATTTTCATCAACATTGATATTTACAGCCGTGAGCGTGAGCATATAAAGAATCTGCGAAACCACAGTTTTTACTTCACTTTTTCGATCAAGACTGTAGTGCGGATTTCTAAAAACCACCACATCGCCGCGTTTATATTTTTTAAATTCAGGAAGGCCCACATCGCTTAAAGGAAATTTTGGGCCGCTCAAAGTTTTAAAAACAAAAACCCGGTCGCCAATCAAAAAATAAGGCACCATCGATTCACTTGGGATAACATAAAGCTGAAAAATAAAAATTTGAATCAGCAAAACCATAAAAATCGCCTGAACAAGAGCGTCAATCCAGTCAACAATTTCTCTTAAAACTGATTTTGCACTGATTTTTACAGAACCAATAATTTTCCCTTTCGCAGATTTTTGACTTTTCCATTCACTTTCAAGGGAATAAATGCGTTTTTCCTTAAAAAAATATAAAATAATCAGGGAACTAACAAAAGTCACACACCAGAAAAAAACTGAAATCACATCGAGCCAATAAGGAGTTCCATTTGCCCCCGCCCGCCGGATTATAAATGCTGCCAAAAAAACGAAACAAATAT
>CAVHIX010000037.1:6069-13366 GCA_963636135.1 Anaerovoracaceae bacterium | reverse complement strand
TGGGATTATAGAATTGTAAATATTAAAAATTTCAAGAGAAGTGTCAGAATCAATTTTATCTGTGTGACATTTTATAACTACAGGAATACTGAGTTTTTCAGACAAATGTTTTTGCAATTCATTTAGAAGTTCTTGGGTCATCGTATTATTTTCACGAGCAGCAAAAACTTTATTCCAAAGTTCTTCATTATCTTCTGCCAGCATATCCCAACCGGAAGTTCTAGTTCCAACCAGAATGATTTTTGAGATTTCCTTGTAACCAGTCTCAAGAATTGCCTTTAAGAAAATATTTGTTTCACATTCTTTTTTATCTGGAAAAACATATTTTGTTGTTTCGTATCCTCCTCCTGCAGTAATTTTCCCTGTTCCTAAACTTGTAATTAATGTGTACATTTTTTTCCTCCTCCCTATTCCACTAATTCCAAAGCAAGTTTTGTCCACAGTTCAGTTTTTAAACTACAGAGTTCTTCTTTTGATTTCCATTCAAGACCTTTTGTTTCACTGGCTTCTTTTGGAGTATAGCCATCTTTGCAAACTGCCATAAAAACAATTCCCAAGTGAACTAGGCCCACTTCGCTTTCTTTTTCGTTGATAAGTCCAAGGTATTTTAATTCAACCTGACTTTTATCAAAATTAGAAAGTTCCTCGCTTAATTCCCGGAGCATTCCACCTTCGAGAGTTTTTGCTAAATCATTTTGATTGTCGCTTTCTTCAACATGACCGCCAAATCCGCAGGAAAATAATCCGTGCAGACGTTTTTCGCTTCCGTGTCGCTGGTAACAGCCCAAAGTTCCATCAGCTTTTTGTAAAATCACATAAGGAATCAACTGTTTGTAATCTGTATTTTTTTCAGCATCCGCTCTTTCAATCCATTCAATATCATCATTTTTGATAAAAGAAAAATCTCTTTTAAAATTTTTTGTTTCGTTTAAAATTTCTTCTGGAATTAAATTTGATTTTGTACAGCAAATTTTCATTAAAGTTCCTCCGTTAAAATATTTAATATCTGGTTTTCAAAATCGTGCATAAGGCGGTTTTTAGTTTGAGCATCACAAAATGCAATGCTCAAAGAATTTCTAATCATCACAATAAAATCCCAGAGAGTAAGGTCCGGGCAAAGTTCCAGAGCTTTTTCAAATTCCGCTGTAAGATTTGTGCGGGAAATTCCCTGGTCGTCAGTATTTATTGTAACTTTTAAGCCACGGTTCAAATAATCTGCAAGGGGATATTTTTGGTCAGTCTGATTAAATCCTACAATCTGCTGATTGCTGGACGGACACATTTCAATACCAATATTTTTATTTAAAAGTCGGTTTATCAATTCTTCATTTTCCAAAAGTTTTAAACCGTGCCCGATTCTGTCTGCAGAAAGATGATAAACGGCTTCCCAAATGCTCTGCACAGTGTCAGTTTCGCCTGCGTGAATTGTGATGTTTATACATTTTTCAAGAAGAGGCATAAAATATTCCCGCAATTTTGAAGGGCGAGTATTTTCGTTTTCACTTCCGGCAAGGTCAATGGCAACAAGTTTCTGGGCAAAATCTTTATTTTCATTTATAAGTTTTAAAATCTTATTTACAGAATCCTGAATTTCTTCACTTGTGCTGTTTCTGTTGAGGATGTAAATAAAACGGTATTCAAAGTCATTTTTGTAACGGTCAAGAGTTTTCATCATGCAGTTTACAATCTGATTTATGGTTAGGCCCTCACAAGTATACTTGTAAGGCGAACAACGGATTTCAACATATTTCACGTTTTCGGCAATCAAACTTTGTGTGTAAAGTTCAAGTGTTTTGGAAATTGTTTTTTCAGTCTGCAAAAGTCTGCTCCCCTGGGAATCTCCAAGATGACGATATTTATCAATTCCAATTTTGTAAAATTTTTGAGGATTCAGATATTCGCCGTAAATTGCTTTTTCAAATTCGCTGACTTTATTTTCATAAGACAAGATTTTTTGAATGTGATCTTTAAATTTCTTAGAAAAGTTATTTTTAATGTCCGCGACATAATCTTTTTCTGTCAATGCAATCTGGATAATTTCTTCAGGACTTAAAACGCCACCTAAATGCGAATGAAGTTCCGCTTTGGGAAGTTTTTTTAAAATCCGCAAGTCTTTTTCTTTGTCTTTTCCAAATTTGTAGTCACGCAGTTTTTGAAGAGTCGCCGGATGTAAAAAGTAGAGCTTTCTGAAAATATCGCGTTTTTTAGAATTCTGGCGGGAAATATTTGTATAAAAATTTACATAAATCTGGCTGGATTTTTCCTTGCGGTTTTGAATTTCATGCAAAAGCGAACCATCTTCTTCAATTTGCTGAATAATTTTGTTTTCATCCACAAAAAGAGGAAAATCACAAGAAAGCAAAGGCTTTTTATCCGCGGTAACAAGCAGATTTTGTTCAATTTTTGAACTCACAAGTGCTGGAATAAAACACTGCCCGTATTCAGCTTTAGGCTCGCCAAGCAAATCATCATTTTTAAAACTTTCAGGAATCCGCTTTACATCAATAATATGAAGCATCGCATCGCAGCCAAAAAGATTTCCGGCTTCCTGCATATCCGCACTCATAGTTTTTCTGCCTCCAGCAAGCGAAAGATACAAAAGGTCAGATTTTTCTTTTCCGTAAAGCACAATTCTGTACAAAAAAGAGCGGAATTTTAAAACATCGTCTTCTTTAGTAAAATCAGAAATTCCTTTGCAGACAAAAATCTTTAAATTACAATTCCATTTTTTTGCCCAGTCAGTGAGTTTTTCTACATCACGCGGATTTTCAGTTGAAACGACAAAAATCTCATCTACACTTTTGATTTTATTTTTCTGTCGAAAATCTTTTATAACAGACGACTTTCCGTAAAAATCATAATCTTGAGGATTCGTTAAACCAAAAAGTTCCGGGACAATGTTCCATGTACCTAAAGTTGTAATCAGGAGGTTCATTTATCTTCCTCAACTGTACACTTGCACCAGCCCATCGGAAGATATTGACCGTCGTAGTTGAAAACTGTGCGGGAAGTGCCATACGGCATAACCTTTCCGTTTTTGGTTGGAGTTTTAGGATTTCTAAAATCATTTCCTAAAGTTACAGATTCAACCTGTGACCAGCGACCGACTCTTATCAAAAACTGATTTTTGGAATTTTCGGGAATTGAATCAATTATTTTTTTTAATTCAAAAATTTCATCAACTCCATCGTATGCGTTTTCGTAAAATTTTTGATACTCCTCGTTAAACTCTTTTTTAAAAAAGAAATTACATGCGGAAACTATTTTTTCCAAATCAATTTGCATATTTATACAAAAACCGTTTGATAATTCCACATTCTGTAAATCTTCATTAATTCTAAGCTGGAACTCCGAAAAATTTTCTTTTTTCATAAGATTTCCAGAAATTGCTTCTGCAATAATCTGAGGTCCATCATTTTTGCCTACAAGGTCTTGCTTTGCTCTATTAAATTTTACAATCTTAGTTTGTCCAACAATCTGATTTTTTGCAGAAAATTCACAATCAGAAATTTCAAGGCACCTGAATGGATCAAGTTTTGCACTATCAATGCCGCTTACTTTTAACATTGATAATGCTTTTTCCTGAATTTGCTTTTCGTATTTTGCAGCTTTCTTAAAATCTTTTTGTTTTTCCTCATCCGCAAAATCCGCAAGTTTATCATACTCGTCATCAGACATATCCTTTAGAAGAATCTGATTTAGAATTGCCGTCCTGATAGCCCCTTTTATTGAACTTCCTGGAATGTAAGGCTTGTTTGCATGGTGCAGCATTTCATTTACAGAAAGTGAATTTTCAAAAAGACCTTGCCCTATCTTTTTTGAATGAAGCGTTGAAAAATCACGAGTAACGTTTGCATCATAATCAACTCCAAAATAAAAATATTTATTAAAAAACTTTGCAAGCTGATTTATATCGTTACTGTCACATGCTTTTTGCATTTCTGCTTTTTGCTGAGGAGTTCCAGAACTTAAAATTTTATCGATAATCTTATCCGAAGAAAATTTTACATATTTTTTTACCGCTGTATTATTTGGTGACGGCACAACGGTGTAATCGGTTGGTAAAAGTTCATTACCAGTTCCCACATGCACTGCCGTTAACGGTTCAATTTTAATTTTATATGACTTTTTCATTCTTCCTCCGCGTCTTTAAATGGAACAACCGGGGCAAATCCCGCCTGACAAATTCTTGGGTCTGCGTGAATATCCGTAAGAAGTTTTCCCACAAACTCTAAAGGCTTGTCACTTTCAAAAACCGCCCCTTCATCAAACAAAATCACAGTTTTTTTATAGGGCGTCATGTAAGTTGCAAAGGCCCCACCGATTTTTCCTGTCCGCACAAAAATATCAGCCCGCAAAGAATCTTCCTTGATGTCTGATTTTTCCAGAACAAAAGGAGCAAGAGCCACATATTTGTTTGACTTTTTTTCCTGAACTTCTACCTTTTGGATTTTTTCTACAGAAATCGCACCCTTTCCAGTTGATGAATCTGCACCAAATCCGTTTTCAAAAGCCCAGTCCAAAAGCTGCTTCACCCTTTCCTGCGGATATGAAGAAAGAAGATACAAATCAAAGTCCGGCTCTTTTGAAGAAGCCCACAATTCTGTTGAAGAAAAAAGATTGCCTTCTTCCACAGTGTTAGAAAAACGATTTATGCCATTGTGCATTGAAGAAACTTTTTTTAAGCCTTTAAATTCTTCTTTCTGTTCAGCTCCAGTAAAAAAATCTGCCGCACTGACATACTTTTGTTTTTTGTTCGCCTTTATCTGCGTATAATCTTTTTTGCTTAAGTTTTCTTTGCGGTCAACGTGTTTTGGATAAGGCTTACAGATTGAATCTTTAGGAAAAGCCGAAGAAACAATCAGCGGAGGGGCTGCAGATTTTGACTCGTCCAGAAACTTTTTTACTGCCTCGTCGCCTTCGTGGTTTGCAATCCCCCAGACAATATGCCCCCAGATTGTGTCGCCTTTTAAGAGCGTTGCAAGCGGAGAATTAAGTTTTATAGTTGCTTTGTAAAATTGCATAAAAACCTCACGCCTACAAAGTGATTGCCTTTCCGTTTTCGTCTTTTAAATCCGCAAATTCAATCTGACCGTTTCCGCGACTTCCGCCACCACCAAGATAGTCGCTCTGCAAGATTTTTAATGATTCTTTTACAACGCTTTCAAAATAATCTCTGTCCATTTTTCCGCCGTCGCCAGTGTCGATTACGCGGTAAGAAATTTCAAAATCAAATTCTACGCCAGGAACTACGCGTTCAATTGGGCGAGGATTTGCTTCTGCCGTAATTCTGTTAAGAGAGTTTTCATTTTTTTCTTCAACAAGCGGAAGTCCGCTTTTAAACTTTTCTTTCCATTCGTCCGTTAAAACTGCATCACGAACAATAAGACGAGTCGGACCGCGGTCATTTGCAGAATCAGAATTATTTGCACTTCCAAAAACACGGCAGATTTCACAGTCAGCCAGTCCACAAGAACAAACTTTTCCGCCAGTTTTTTCAAGTTTGCCAGTTTTCCATTCCATAATTGAACGCATTTTTCCTTTTAAAGAAGAGCCGGGAATATATGGTTCGTGAGTAAGTGGATTTCTGATAATCGGGTTATCCATTCCACCAATTTCAACTTTTTCGTTTCCTGCCCCTATGTGAAGACCTGTTTTTACAACAATTTTTCCTGAAATTTTCTTTGTTTCTATCTGTTTCATATAAATCACCTTATTCTTAAAATTATTTACAACTACCTGGAGCCAGTTCGTAATAGAATCCGTATGCAGCCTCAAAAAGATTTACAAAAATGTGGTAATCTTCCTGAGTTTTAATTAAATCAATTCCTGAAGAAATAAATGCTTCAAGATTATTGTAAACGCCTTTTTCTGCTGACTTTTGTTTTGAAGCACGAGCCACAGCGTATGCAACTTTTGACTTAATCATTTTTATATAAGGCAACTGTTTTTCCCACTGATTTTCTTGCAAAGTTAAAATCTGTTCAAAACGTTTTACCTCATCAAAAATGCGACGAAGTTGGGTTGAAGTAACGCCAATATCTTTGCCATTTCTGTCTTTTCCCTTAAAAGATTCTGCAACTTTTTTTGCAACACTATCAAACAAATCCGGTCTTACAGTTTTACTGGCATCTTTATAAAAAGTTTGAATCTTTACGGCTTCTGGAGTTACAGATTTATCTTCAGCTCTCTGCCCTCCACCAAAATTTCCACTTCTGCTCCCATATCCTTGCGAATTACCATAATTTTGATATGCCATCATTTTCCTCCTATTGTCTTTGCCTATATAAAGCATAACTTACCGCTATGCGTGAATTAATACTGCCTAGAGTTTTTAGTTTTCCTCAGTCAAATCATCAATCAATACCTGAGTATCTGATTCAGAGTCAGTAACAGGTAAAGCATCAACATTCTTGAGTTTCTTTTCGATGGCTCTGGAACGAACTTCTGCATTACCAATTTCTTTGGAAGCTGCATCCAGTTTTTTCTTAGTTGCTGCAAGAACATCACCGAATTTACCAAATTCGGTCTTAACAGAACCAAGTAAATCCCAAACTTTAGAAGTTTCCTTCTGTATGGCAAGAGTTCGGAATCCCATCTGTAAGCTGTTCAAAAATGCTCCAAGTGTTGTTGGACCTGCAATTGTAACTTTATAAATATCCTGAATCTCCTGAAAAAGGCCAGGAATACGCATTACTTCTGCAAACAGCCCTTCAAAAGGCAAGAACATAAGTCCAAAGTCCGTTGTATAAGGAACTTCGATATATTTTTCCTTAATATCCTTTGCCATCTTTTTAATATCAGTAACCAAAGCTTTTTTCTGAGTTTCGATTTCTGCCTTATCAGCATCTTCATAAGCCTTTGAAAGTTTATCCCAGACTGCTGCAGGATATTTCGAATCGATTGGCAAAAGAACGTCAGTGTCATCTGCAGTTTTAGACGGAATCTTAACCGCAAATTCTACAACCTTCTTTGTGTTACTTGGATTTGGATGAGCATTCTTAACAAACTGCTCTGGCGAAAGAATCTGGCTGAGAAGGGCTTCAAGTTGTACCTCTCCCATTCCTCCTGCTGTCTTCACATTTGTAAGTGCCCTTTTCAATCCGCCTACATCACTGGCAAGATTTTGCATTTCTCCAAGTCCTTTTTGAACGGCTTCCAACTGTTTCTGGACAACCTGGAAAGAACCTGTAAGTCGTTTTTCCAGTGTAGACTGAAGTTTTTCATCAACGGTTACTCGCATTTCTTCAAGTTTCTTTTCGTTACTGTCCTGCATAGATTTCAGACTTGTCTGAAC
>CAVHIX010000037.1:0-6059 GCA_963636135.1 Anaerovoracaceae bacterium | reverse complement strand
GACTGAAGTTTCTCATCAACAGTCACACGCATCTCTTCAAGTTTCTTTTCATTGCTATCTTGAATAGATTTCAAACTTGTCTGAACGGTCTGTTGCTGGGTATTCAAAGTTTCCTGGGTTGTTTTTGTAAGTACATCCAGTCTTGAAGAAAGAGTTTGCATAAATTTTGTCAGATTTGATGTTAAACTTTCTTGCGTATTCTTTGTGAGCGTATCAAGTTTACCATTTACTGAATTTTGAAAGTTCATCAGAGTTTCTGTATTTTCCTTGCGAGCAACACTATTTGTTTCTAATGATTCTTTTCTGTTTCTGGCAAATTCGTCTTTTAGGTTCTTCTCATAAGAATCAAGTTTTTGTTCATACACTCCAAGTCTTTCTGAAAGCACTCCAGAATCAGATTTATGACTTTTTCTTATAAGAACAATAGACAATACAATGACTATCAAAACCAAGACCGTAATTGTTGAAAGTAAAATAATGTTAACCATATTTTCATGTAACTCCTTATATTCCTATATCAAACTAGACAATTAATTTTCTGAATCTAAAAATGTAAGTCTTTAAATTCTTTGCCTATATAAAGCATAACTTACCGCTATGCGTGAATTAATCATTGATTCCGGACTTTCACCGAACTTAGTCAATTTCGCTTTTATTTCAGCATCTGTTACATTCCGCGAAATTATATAAATCAGGTTACTTTTCCAGATTCTATCTTTTGGATTTATAAGTTCACTTACATCTGCAACGCCATCCTGCCCCTCTTTTTTGCCAAGAGTTTTTTCAGCACGGTTTGCAAAATCCAGGAATTTATAAATTACACCTGTGGAAAGTTTTTTGTTTTCCAAAAGCGATTCAAGAAGTTTTCCATCTTCCAGGCACTTTTCGTATTCTTCCCAGCTGACAGTCGTTCCAAGAAGTGTAATCGCATTTTTTTGATTTTTTCCGTTACTGTATGATTTTGATTTTTCAAGATTTTCTTCCGCACTTTCTGCAATCGCCCGAACAGGCACATTAGAAGAAGAGAGCACAATTCCGCCACTTATAGTTACAGACGGATTGTTATTTGTAAATTTTTTGAGTTCTTTTTGAAAATCAAGGGCAAACTGCAAAACGCTGTCCCAGGCACCAAGAACACACAAATCGTCCCCGCCGGAAAAAACTGTGTAGATTTTATTTTCGTAAGAATCCCCATTCTGATCTTTGTGATTTTTTACAAACCAGGCATAGAAACTCGAAAAGAAATAATGCAAAAGATGACTTAAATCCGCATAACGCGAAAAACTCATTCTTTTTCCAAGCGACTGACTGAAAATCAAACCAAGATTATCAATATCCGCCTTGAACATTGCAAGTTTTTTTACACCGTTAGATTTTTTGGCAATATCTTCAAATGTCAAAAGATTTTCTTCTTCATCTTTTGGAGCAACATAAGGAAGATTCATCAGCGGATTTCCTGCATGAAAATTGTTCACATAATAGAAAGATTTTGTGTCTAAATCCTTATCCCAAGGGTAAAGTTCAATCATTTTTCCAAAGTGGTCGAGTTTGTCAGTTTTTAAGACGATTTTTTCGTTCTTTACAAGTTTGCTTCCAATCTCAATCAACTTTTCACAATTCTTGCACTGACGATTGTCATCCTCTTCTCCATCACCTTTTGGCGAACTTGCAGCAAAAATTCCGCATTTAGGACATTCGCCGTTTTTCTGCAAATCATCATAAAATTCATGCAAAACCGCTCCGTGTTTAAAAAGAACCTTCTGCATTTTTTTAGATTTTGCCCTGTCGCCGTCATCACCAATCCTGTTGATTAAAGAAATTACATTTCCTTTCTTCAAATCCTGATAAGAACTTTCCGTTCCATTGCTGATTATAAAACTCAACTTCCCGGCAAACTCACGCAAAAAATATTCTTCAATTTCAGTCTGAAAATTCTTTAATTTTGTTTTTGTGTCCGCTGTATTCGGCAAAAGAATGATGAATTTTCCACCGGCAGAAGTCATGATATTTGCATAAGTTACACCAAACTTTTTTACAATATGGTGGGAAATTATTTCTGATAAAGCCCAGAGCTGGAAACTCTTTGCCCTCAAAAGTTTTGCGTTGTCGCTCGTAGTTTTTAAATCAAAGATGTATTTTTGAATTCCTGAAATATCACCGTTTATAAAAAGAAATTTTTTATCATCTTTTCTAAGCGACACTTCATCTTGGCAATTATTCTGTTTGTGCCATTCATACAAGGCAGAAGCAAAAGCCGCCGTAGTTTTTGCATGCTGATACAAACTTATATCAGCATCCGCATTTGTTGCCGACGGAATGCTCCACCAGTAACGCTCAAGCAAAGAATCAAGCGAAAGCAGAAAATCGTCATACTCTAAGCCTTCAAGTTTTTTGAAATCCTTTGCAAACTGGTCGTAAAGTTTCCGGTATTCTTCTTTTGAAGTTTTGTAATTTGAATCTGGAATTAAATTATCATCTGTAAGTGGCTGCATTTTACAGTAAGACTGAGCAGGAGCATCCATTTCTTCTAATTTTATAGTTGAAAGAAGATGAATCATCGGCTTTTCGTAAAATTTCAATTTTTCTTCATCAAAAGCATTTTCGTTTTCACATTTTTCAAGCCCTAAAATGCTGCACCGGTCCGAACCGCTACTCAAACAGTCCGCCTGACTTATAATCCAGTCATAATAAGTTGAAGGATTGTGATGACTAGCCGCAAGTTTTTTAACATTCCCAAAATTTACAGAATCCGGCAGACAGTCCTTAAAAGCATCCAAAAATCCTTCTGTATAAACAACATGCTGATGAGTATAACGGCCATCTTTCGTTTTTTTGCAATACTGACCTTCAAGGTCTTTTTTGTAAAGTTCTTTTACGTCCGCCCTCTGAACCATTTTGCCAACATCATGCAGCCAGGCCGCAATGACAATTTCTTCTTTAGAAATCTTTTCTTCCATTTCTCCTCCTATCATCTATCTTTCCATTTTTTCCCAAAAATCAATCTGCCCGAGCCCGAAATTCGTATTCTTTCCAGCCCCAGCAATCCTGTTCATCCTCAAAAGCCCCATTTCAAACTCCGAAAATTCCCCTTCAATCTTAAAAGAGCCCACAATTCCACCTAACTCCATCTGCGTTTTTTGCCTTGCAGAGTAATGCTTAAAATCAATCCATTTGAGTTTTTTTTCTGTGATTTTTAATGATGACGACGGAAGATATTTTTGCTCAATTTCAGTTTCCGAAATTTCACCGTAAAGAGAACAAAGTGTTTTTGCCCTGCGGTAAAGACAGTTAAAAAAGTCCTGGGCGGTAAAATTAAGAGTAAATTTTCCCTGAACCTTAAAACGAAGAGGAGATTTTAATTCAATTAGGATTTCGCCATTTTGAGGCGTTTCTTTATTATCTGCTACACAAATGTAGGGGGGGGTATTAACTATATCTAAATGATTCTGGTCAATCAAAAGATTTTTCTTATTTGCAGTCACACTCAAAATTTCAAACTGACTTCGAGCCTTAAAAATTCCGCTCTGTCCTGCACGAACAAAAGCCGCGTAAACATACGGAAGATAATCCACCGCCTTTCCAAAAAGCGTCAAGACAAAAGAATAATCGTCCACTGGATTTTCCCGCTGTAATTTTTCTACGCTAAGCGAAAATGGATGAGAACCCTTATTTCGACCTGGTAAAGTCTGATTTTCTGGTGAAAGGCAAGTTTCAAAAATGTAAGAATAAACGCAGGTTTTATTGTAAAGACACTCTCCGCAAACAGAAGTTTTTGAAATGCAACACATTGATCGCAAGTTTTTTCCAAGCATACTGCGCATCACAAAAAGCGGGTTTGTATCGATGTAAGTTTTTTCTAAAAAATGTAAATTAAAGGTGACTTGTAAATATTGAAGCTTCAAATTCTTATTCCTTATTTTTTATTATAACACTCATTCTCCTAAAATCAATTTTTCCCCACATAAAAAAATCAATATTCCCCTTCCCAGTCGTCGCCGAACTCTCCTTGCATTTCTTCAATTGCTTCTTTGCTCCCTGAAAGGGCGTCGTCGGAAAGTTCCTGGTAGTAGTTGTGAAAATTGTGTTCGTAATCGTCATTAAAATCGGATTTTTTAGGCGATTTTTTTTGAGATGGGTAATCTTCTTCATCGTAAAAATCTGGGGAAGGGTAGTAATCAGAAGAGCTTGTGTAGGTTGAATCTGCGTCTTTGTTGTCGGGTATAAAAAAAGCGATAAGGGGCCCAAACCAAAGCGGCATGGTAATCAGAATTAAAAAAATTATTCCCAAAAAAATTAAAATTGTCATAAAAATATTTTACATTCTTTTTACGGATTTTCAAATTTTTAAGGGAATTTTCAATGCTATTTTAATTTAAAGTTGAAGGTCGCCGTCTTTTATCCAGCCGATTTTTCTGAATAATTTTCCGAATAAAAAGCACAAAATTGCCGGGAGTACAATCGAAATTAAAATCAGGCCTGCCCAATCAAAAAATGAAGGAGAAATTGCTAAACTTTCTGAAGTAACGGTTAAATCTCCTGTTTTAGAAATTGCCCAATCTACTGCTTTTTGGCTTGGACTAAACCATCCTGTGATTACCCCGATTTGTCCTACAAGACCGCAAGTCCCCATTCCGCTTGAAACTGCAGCTCCGTTCATCTGAAGTTTAAATAGGCATGTTGCAATTGGACCTGTGATCGCACTTGTAAGAGTTGGCGCAATCCACACTCTAGGATTTTTAATTATATTCGGCATTTGAAGCATTGAAGTTCCAAGTCCCTGACTTATAATTCCGCTCCATCTGTTTTCTTTAAAACTTAAAACTGCAAATCCGACCATTTGGGCACAGCATCCGGCAACGGCAGCTCCCCCGGCTAATCCTGTAAGGCCCAACGCGGCACAAATTGCAGCTGACGAAATTGGAAGGGTTAAAGCGACTCCTACAATCACGCTGACTAAAATTCCCATTATGAACGGGCGTAATTCTGTTGTGAGCATAATTAGATCGCCTACAAAACTTGCCAAAATTCCAATGTATTTTGCACAAAGCATACTCAACAAAATCCCGAAAAGAACGGTTACAATCGGCGTTACAAGAATATCGATTTTTGTTTTTTTAGAAACGAGCATTCCGCATTCGCACGAAAGAATTGCAATTATTAAAACTGCTAAAGGTCCTCCCGCTCCGCCTAATTTGTTTGCAACGGCTCCGACTGCGATTAAACTGAATAAAACAAGATTGTGCGCTCCCATTGAAAAACCGATTCCGCACGCCATTGCGGCTCCTACGACATTTACATCGCTACAAAAAGTTCCGGCTTTTACAAGAAAGTCAAAAACGGGATTTACATTGATTTTTAATAAAACTTCGCCGAGTGTTTTTACGATAGTTCCAACTAGCAAAGAAGCAAAAAGCCCCTGAGCCATTCCACTCATCGCATCGATGAGATAGCGTTTTGCAAATTTGTTCATAAATTTGCCTCCATAAGAATAACTAATTGTTGCATCTAATCATTTTAATGTGACTGATTCTGCCCACTGAAAAGACGCGTTCTTCATTTTCAGGTTCAATTGTTATTCTTACTACAGCACTATCTTCCGCTTTAGTAAGGAATTGAGGTAAACCAAAAAATTTTTCTATTTTTGTAGAATCGGTTTGCGACGGAATAGAAAGTTCAATCTTATTTTTAAGAGTGATTGCCGAATTTATCAAATGAACTTTTCCGACATAATCCATTCCTGTTGCTTCCAGGACTTCTACGCTAACAGTTCCATTTTTAATTTGATTTGAGTTTATAATAATTCGAGATTTTATTCTATAATTTAATTCAAGTTTTATTTCCTGTGAAAAATCCTGTTTCTGAACTTCTGCATAAAGTTGAGTTAAATATTCGTTTTGTGCAGATTCTGTTTCTTTCCACGGAAAAAGATTTTTTTCTTCATCTGTAAAAATATTTTGCGCGCTACCTAAAGATTCAAAACTTAAACTCTGATTTTTATTTTTTGCGCACTGAATTGAAGAAATGAAATCAAAATCCAAATTTTTTAAAATGTCTTCGTT
>CAVHIX010000036.1:0-13562 GCA_963636135.1 Anaerovoracaceae bacterium | reverse complement strand
TTTATGACTGTTAAATTTTTCATCATACAGTTCACTATTTATATAGCCGGAGAAAAGGCATTTTCGGCAAAGAATGGGGTGAAAATCTTGTAAAATACTGTTATAAATCTTTTTTTGTGTGAATAAAGGTTAATTCGTGTTTGTTGTAGTTTAAATGAACGATTTTGCTTTGTGGAATGTTTTCAAATTCACGGATAATGTTCCAATCGATTTCGCCTTGCATTTTTATTGTACAAATCATATTTTTGCATAATCCGCTGTCGAGCCAGGTTTTTACCCATTTTAAAAGGCGCTCTGGGTAGCAAATTACATCGCTGAAAACCCAATCGCAATAGCCAATATCTTCTGGTTTTAAGGTGAAGGCATCGTGTGCTAAAAATGTTACAAGCGGATTTTCCATTAAAGAATCGACTAGTGGGGCACGGTCAACTGCAAAAACATTTGCTCCAAGATTTGTTAAAACCCAAGTCCAACCGCCAGGGCATGCTCCAGCTTCAAAACATCGTTCGCCACTTTTTGGAAGTTCTGTCCCGTTTAAAAGATTTGCTAAAGTTAGGCTTTCCTGTATTTTTAAATATGCTCTGCTCGGCGGATTTTTGTGGTCTTCTTCAAATGTAATATTTCCGGCTGGCAAAGGAGAAGTCGTTTTTTCACTGAAAATCAATGTATTTTCGTCAATTAAAGTGTAAAGTCCGATTGGAGAATTTGGAATTTTTACCGGAAATTTTCGGGGTTTTAAATTTATATAAGGCAATTTTTCTTGAATTAAAGTTCCTCGCCTAAAAAGTTGAAATTGATAAGGGGCCCAGTTTCGTTGAATCGATTTTAAAACGCCAGCAGCACTTCCTATAGAAGAAAAATGCAAAATTTTAGGTTCAAGCATTACAGTTCTTGCCCAATATGGAAAAGATTCTAGAGTATAATTTTCGTAGTAAAAAAGATTTCCGTAAACGACAGTTGGTTTTTCTGTGAAATTAAAACGATTTTTTAATTCTGATTCTAAAAGGCCCTGCATTTCCGGGAATGCTAAAAACGCCACACCTTTTAATGAGTCGATTTTTACGGCTGAATTTTTGATTAATTGTTCATTTTCCATATTTGTGTTTGATTTGTGTCGGTTTCTGAAGGTTCTAATTCTTCGTCTTGTTCTAAAAATGTTATATATTTTGAAAGATTTGCAAAATCTTCTGATGGCAAAATTTGAAATCCGATTTCTGTTGAATCTGCATTATGCTGAACCCAACGCGGATGGCACAAAAGATTGTAATGACCTGAAGCAGAACGGGCGAATGTAATTTTTGCATCGTAATCGTTTTCTAAATCAACATTTACTGGAAAATTATATTTTATTTTGCAACCTTCTTTACTGATGTCGATTAGAGTTCCTGGAAGTGCACAAAGTTCTGGAACTTCGAATCGTCCGATATCTTCATATCGTGAAAATGTTCTTTCTGCTTGCATAGTGTAGGAGTTTAGCACATTAAAAAAACTGTTTCAATGCAAAAGAAAACATTTATAACAATTTTTAATTTTTGTATACGATAACGATTTTTTATGTTAAAATGAAATATATTTTTTAAGGATTTTTAATGGAAAAAAGAGTTGTAATCATTGGAGCGGGAATTTCAGGGCTTTCTGCGGGTGTTTATGCTGCTCGGTCTGGTTTTGAAACTACGATTTTGGAAAGTCATATTATTCCTGGCGGGCTTTCTACAAGCTGGAAGCGAAAAAATTATCTTTTTGAAGGCGGAATGCATTGGCTCACCGGTTCAAATGAAAATCTTTCTTTAAATAAAGTTTGGAAACAGGTTGGTGCCTTAAAAGAA
Source organism: Anaerovoracaceae bacterium (assembly GCA_963636135.1). GTDB lineage: Bacteria > Spirochaetota > Spirochaetia > Treponematales > Treponemataceae > Treponema_D. The sequence continues at coordinate 11,736 of CAVHIX010000036.1, read as the reverse complement.
AATAATCCGATTTTTTATAAAGATCCAATTTACACTTTTATAAATCAGAATAAAACTTTGAGTCTTTACAGGGATTTAAAAAAATTAGAAAAAGAATTTTTAGATTATGCCCCAGAAGATAAAAAAATGATTAAAAAATTGTGCGCCGATGTTCGTTCGTTTTTGGGCGTTCATATGGTTGTTCATGATATTTTTGGCGTAAAAACTTCAAATCCGTTAAATCCTAAAATCCTTGAATTATTAAAAATGGCGTCGGCGGCAATAAAGTTTCTTCTATTAAAAAAAGAATCTTATCTTCATTATGTAAATCGTTTTAAAAATCCTGATATAAAATCGCTTTTGCTTTCGGTGATTGGGCATAGGTACAACGCTTTGAGTTTTATTTACACGCTTGCTTCTTTTTGTAGTGGAGATTGTGGCTATCCGGAAGGTGGCTCGCTTTTAATGACGCGAAATATGGCAGAAACTTTTGAAAATCTAGGCGGAAAAATCGAATACAGAACTGTGGCTCAAAAAATCGTTATAAAAGATAAAAAAATTGTCGGCATTCAAACGAATAAAGGTTTTATTGAAACGCAAAATGTAATTGTAACTCAAGATACGCGAAAAGCAATTGATACACTTTTTGAAGAGCCTTTGCAGGAATCCTGGTGTAAAACGATGCGAAAAAATGTCATTACCGAGCAGAATATGTTTGTTTGTCTTGGCGTAAAAATGAATCTTGAAAATTTGCCTAGAAGTTTTGTGTTCAGACCTAAAAATCCTTTAAAGTTTGCAAATCTTACTTTTTCAGAATTGCGGGTGAATAATTATGCACTTTACAAAAATCATTCCCCGGAAAATTGTACAACGATTACTTGCCTTTTGCTTGGGGCCTCTTACGATTTTTGGAAAGAAGCAAAACAAGAAGGAACTTATAAACAGAAAAAACAGGAACTCGAATCGCTTTTTATTTCATCACTAGAAGAAGTTATTCCAAATCTTAGTCAGAATATTGAAGTTACAGATGTTGCAACTCCGCTAACTTATGAACGATATTGTTCTTCTTTTGAAGGCAGCTGGATGAGTGTTTGGAATGAAAAAAAAGATCCTAAAAATTATCCGGTAAAATCAAAATCTGTAAAAGGGCTTTATTTTGCAAGTCAAAGAACGATGATTCCGGGTGGACTTCCGATTGCAGTTTGTGCTGGTCGATATGCAGCTCAGTTTTTATGCAAGGATAATGGCGTAACTTTTGTTGCTGAATAAATTTTTAATGACTTTAAACAAATTATTTGATAAAATCGCATATTATGAGTGAAAATATTAATTTATGTCCATGTGGATCTGGCAAAAAATACAGCGAATGTTGCCAGCCAATCATCAAAGGAACTGTAAAAGCTCCAACTGCAGAATCTTTAATGCGAGCCCGCTATTCAGCTTATGTTGCTCACGAAATCGATTTTATTATTAATTCTTGTGAAGAAGGCGAAGGTATTGCTGATATCGACAAAAAAGCAACAGAAGAATGGAGCAATAATTCAACATGGAATGGCTTAAAAATTCTTAGAACAGAAAAAGGCCAGGAATCTGATGAAGAAGGCGTTGTAGAATTTACAGCGGATTATACTTTAAAACAGATGCACGATGTTCACCATGAAATCGCAGGATTTAAAAAATTCAACGGTGAATGGAAATATGTTGCCGGAAATATCATTACTACAACTGTAAAACGCGAAGGCGAAAAAATCGGTAGAAACGATCCTTGTCCTTGTGGAAGCGGCAAAAAATACAAAAAATGTTGCGGAAGATAATTACTGGCTTTCACGCTATTGAAGAACGAATTTTAAAAGCAAAAACAACCGAAGGCTCTTCTGTACAAAATTTGCAAATTTTTTATTGTAAAGTTGGGCCTCGCGTAAAAAAAATTCTTTCTTCAGCAAAAGAAGCAAACATTTTATGCACTCAAAAATCTGATTCTGAATTGGATTTGCTTGTAAAAGATTTACCTGAACAGTCAAAAGATCATCGTGGAATCGTTCTTTCGGTTCTGGTTGATCAAAATGAATCTTCTATTAATCTTGTGGATTTTAATTCCTGGCTTTTGGGGGCAAAATCTTCTTCGGAAAAGCAAACTGTTGTAATTTTGGATAGCGTAACTGATCCTCACAATGTTGGGGCAATAATCCGAAGTTGCGATCAGTTTAATGCATCTTTGGTAATTTTACCGGAACATAAAAGCGTAAAAAATATTGAACAAAACGAAATTATTGCGCGCTCGAGTGCTGGTTCTGTTGCGTGGGTGCCGATTGCTCAGGTTTCAAATCTTGTTCGTACAGTTCAGCTTTTAAAAGAAAACGGATTTTGGATTTATGGGGCAGACGCTGGCGGAACAAAAACTCACGAAATCGATTTTGCACAAAAAACTGCAATCATAATGGGTAGTGAAGGAAGCGGAATTTCGCGCCTTTTGCAGGAACAATGCGACCAAATTGTTTCAATTCCAACTTGCGGAAAAATCGACAGTTTAAATGTAAGCGTTGCATCTGGAATCCTTTTGTACGAAATCTACCGAAGAACTCTTTAAAAGGGGCTTTCAATGAAAAATGTTAATTTTACAAATATTTTTGTAATGATTTTTGTTTTTGGAACAATTTTTTCATATCTTATAAATCAGGCATTGAACCTTTTAAATTATATTTCAGGACGAAAAAATGGTTCGATTTTGCCAGAAGAATTAAAAAAAATCCCGGCTTCGAGTGTTTTTGATGAAGAAAAATTAAAAAAAATCAGTAATTACGAAAATATGAATTATTTTGCTTCTATTCCAGAAGCTTTAATCGATGTATTTTTAACACTTTCTTTGGCACTTTCAGGATTTTATCCTTGGCTTTTGAATAGGTGCCTTTCTATCGTTTGTTCAGGTTCGATTCCGCAGAATTTTTTACAGACATTTTGTTCGGCATTTTTATTTTTCTTTTTGGCCTCAATTCCGTCGATGATAATTTCAATTCCGTTTGAAATTTTTGACGAATTTTACATAGAAAAAAAATTTGGTTTTTCAAAAATGACTGCAAAACTTTGGATTTTAGATCAGATTAAATCTTTTGTAGTTTCAATGATTTTAATTGCGATTTTGCTTTTGGCAATGATTTTTGTAATGCAAGTTTTCCCAAAATCGTGGTGGATTTTCCTTTTAATCGTGATTTTGGCATTTTCACTTTTGATGCAGGTTTTGTATCCGTTAGTAATCGCCCCGCTTTTCAATAAATTTAGTCCGTTAGAGGAAGGCGAATTAAAAAATCGGCTTGAAAATCTTTTGGTAAAAACAGGATTTAAATCGAACGGTGTGTTTATTGTGGATGCTTCAAAACGGAGCGGACATTCAAATGCATATTTTGGCGGATTCGGAAAATCAAAAAGAATCGTTTTGTATGATACGCTAGTCGAACAGCTCACCCCAGAAGAAATTGAAGCAGTTTTAGGGCACGAATTGGGCCATTATAAACTAAAACACATTATAAAAAGATTTATAACTTTAATTCCTGTTATGGCATTGATGATGTATTTGCTTTTTTATTGTGCAACGCATCTTTCTATTTATATTGGATTTGGTTTTTCATTTTATGAAGGGGCGATTTTGCCGGAAAGTTTGCAGTTTGTGGGCCTTTTTCTTTCTAGTATGGTTTGGTCGTCGCTTTCAACAATTATTTCGCCGATTTCAAATTATTTTTCTCGAAAAGACGAATTTCAGGCTGATAATTTTTCAAAAGAAATTACAAAAAATCCGGATGCATTAATTTCAGGATTAATAAAATTGAATAGTGAAAATCTTTCTGAATTATTGCCTTCAAAGATTTATGCCGCTTGGAATTATTCTCACCCGACACTTTTGGAACGAATTAAAAAACTTTCAGAATAGATTTTTTAGGTTTTTGTATGAAGCAAAGTACAGAATTAAAAATGCAGAAAAAAAGCGACTTTGGTAAAGAGCGCATTGAAATTTTATATGAAGACAAAGATTTAATGGTGATTTATAAACCGGAAGGTCTTTTGTCTGTTCCGTATCCGGGGAGCCATTCAAAAACTGTAATTGATATAATTGAACAGATTATGCGAAAAAAAGGCACTTATTCAAAGAGTCACAGGCCTTTTGTTGTTCATCGTCTTGACCGTGAAACTAGCGGTGTTATGATGTTCGCGTTGAATGAAAACGCTCAGAAAATCATCATGGAAACCTGGCATAAAATGGTTACTGAACGGCTTTACATTGCAGTTGCAGAAAATCCTAAAAATCCGATTGCGCCAACCGGACTGATTGATGATGAGATTGCCTACAACGCGTATAATGTTGGTTTTGTTCCGAAAAATAATGCGCATCCAAATCAGAATGCAAAAAATACTTTAAAAAATCAGAAAAAAGTGAACGGCGAAAAATCAATTTACGAACGAAATCTTTCTTATAAAGATGGAAAAGTTGAATTTAAAACGATTAGCGCCAGAACAAATTATAAAATCTTGGAAGAGGGGCCGTTTTATTCGCTTTTTGAATTGAGCCTTGACACTGGAAGAAAAAATCAGATTCGCGCGCATTTGGCTTCAAAAGGTTATCCGCTAGCTGGGGATGAAAATTATCGGGCAAAAACAGACCCTTTTTTTAGACTTGCATTGCACGCAAAAACTTTATGCTTTGTTCATCCGTTTACAAAACAAAAAATGAAATTTGAATGGCCAGAACCTGAAGATTGGATTTTATGTGTAAAAAATGAAAAAAATCCGCCTTTGGCAATCTGGCAAAAACAAAATTACAAAAAAGAAAAATCTAACATTTACGAAGAAGTTTCTAAAAATAATAAAAATATCCCTTCTGGCAAAAAATTAAGGGGAATGGATTTTATTCAAAAGGGAAAGAATTTTAGGAAGTAGTCCAATTTTCTTTTATGTGAAGAAAAATCCAACATATAAATAATAATCTTTACTTATAAAAATTCTCAGTGAGGTTTAGGTAAATTCTCATTGAGTTTTGACTGAATTCTCACTGACTTTTAAAAAATTCTCAGTGGGTTTTTACTCAAAACTCAGTGACTTTTTGATGGATTCTCAGTGAGAATTTACCACACTATACAAAGAAATTGTTATTCTGTCTAAATTCTTTGTTAATATTAAAAAACTTTAAAATCAAATTTGAAAAATAAATTTGACGATTTAAAATAAATTTTGTAAATTCCGTAATGTACTTTTCGGCCGAAAGTATAGGTCTTATATATTATAGAGGCTTAAAAATTCATCGCTAGCGGAGGTGCGTATCGATAGCACAAATCTAAATTTTTGGAGGATACATATATGATGTATTCGATTGTTAAACGACAAAACCCACAGAATAGGGCAGAGTCAAAGTATTATGCTTCGGCAGTGTATGGTGAAGAAATTGATATCCATCAATTGGCGTCAGAAATTTCTAAAGGATGCACTCTGAACAAGGCTGATATAGTTGCAGTTATTGAGAGTTTCTTAGATAAAATGCCACTGTATCTGAAAAATTCAAATCGCATTAGATTGGACAATTTTGGAATATTCAAGCTTTCGATTAGTTCGAATGGCAGAGACAACGAAAAAGACATTACTGCAAATGATATAAATTCAGTACATGTGCTTTTTACGCCAAGTGCCAAGCTTAGAAAAGAGCTTTCTGATGTGACTTATTCAAAGAAGTAAAGTGCAGCTTTTTGAATAAATAAAATTAAATGCACAAAATATCATGCACGGCACTGCTATAAAGGCCAGCCGGAAACGCTAAAAAGTCCATTAAATAATTATTCCTATAATTCTAAGGCGCTGTTTAGACTTTCATAGAATGAAATAGACAGTCCGCTTAAAAATGTAAATCTCCAGACACGCTTAAAATAGAAGCCTCTGTACTGGAGATTTTTTTTATTTAATGTGAATAATTCTTAAAAAACGAAGTTTATGATATAATTAGCAGTGAACCGCCTTATCATAATTTGCAGGAGATAATCAGCATGGAACACTTAAAAATGCACTCACTAAATAAAATTGACGAAAACACGGCAAAAATTGCAAAACTTTTTCCTAACTGCGTAACTGAAGCCAAAGACGCAAACGGCGAAACTGTACGCAAGATAGATTTTGACCTTCTTAAGCAGGAACTTTCTTCTTCTATAGTGGAGGGGCGGGAAGAACGCTACCAGTTTACCTGGCCGGACAAAAAAAAGGCAATTCTTACAGCCAATGCCCCTATAAATAAGACCTTACGCCCATGCAGAAACGAAAGCGTGGACTTTGACAATACAAAAAACCTCTACATAGAAGGCGATAACCTTGAAGTTTTAAAGCTTTTGCAGGAAACATACCTGGGTAAAATTAAGATGATTTACATAGACCCTCCTTATAACACGGGGAACGACTTTGTTTATGAGGATGATTTTAGAACTGAGAACTTAGAGTTTAGAGCTGAAAGCGGTAATTATGATGAAGAAGGAAACCTTTTGGTAGACCGCATGACGCTCAACACCGAAAGCAACGGAAGATTCCATACAGACTGGCTTAATATGATTTACCCAAGGCTTAAGCTTGCAAGGGATTTATTGAGTGATGACGGAGTGATTTTTATTAGTATTGATGATAATGAAGTGGATAATCTTAAAAAGGTATGCGATGAGGTGTTTGGAGAGTCGAATTTTATAGCTCAATTTGTTATAGCGTCAAATTCTTCAAAAAATAATTTCTTATATGTTTCTGTTTCTCATGAATATTGTTTATGTTATTGTAAAAGTAAAGAGTTAGTTTTGCAAAATTGGAGTGTTTTTAGAAATAATATTGATGAATATAAAAAAAGAGTAAATCAATTAATAAATTCTAATTTATCTAATGAAGATATTCATAAAGAGTTATTACAATTAACAAAGTTTCCACGATTTTTTGAATTTGATCATTATACATATGTTGATAAGAGAGGTGCTTTTCGTGCAAGTGATTTAACAGCTCCTGGAAGTAAAAATTTTTATGATGTTATACATCCTATTACAAAAAAAAGTTGTAAAACAGGAACTAGGGGGTGGGCATTTTCAAAAGAAAGTTTTGATGAACTTTTAAGAAATGATTATATTTTATGGGGTAAAGACGAAAATGTTATGCCTCAATTAAAAAATTATTTAGTAGAAAATGAAAGAACTTTACCTAAGTCTGTTTTATTTTTTGATTCACAAAGTTCTACTAAATGGATGAAATCAAATTGTTTTGGTTTTGATTTTCCTAAGTCAATTGATTTCATAGAATATATTATTTCTATGTATCCGTCTAAAGATTTTACAGTTCTCGACTTCTTCTCCGGCTCCGCCACAACCGCCCACGCCGTAATGCAATTAAATGTAGAAGAGAAACAGAACTTAGCTCTTAGCATAGAGAACTTAGATAAAAATTCCCCAGATTATGCCTCTAAACTCTCAGAACTAAGTTCTAAGCTCTCTCAAACTGGTAACCGCAAATTCATAATGGTACAACTCCCTGAACTCTGCGACGAAAAGAGCGAAGCATACAAAGCCGGCTATAAAAACATTTGCGAAATCGGCAAAGAGCGCATCCGCCGTGCCGGTAAAAAAATCAAAGAAGAAAATCCCCTTACAACATCTAATCTCGACACAGGCTTCCGCGTCCTAAAATGCGACTCATCCAACATGCAAGATGTCTATTACACACCGGAGCACTTCGACAAGCAGAACTTATTCCAGGACAACATAAAGGGCGACCGCAGTGCAGAAGACTTACTATTCCAGGTAATGCTTGACTTAGGCATAATGCTTAGTAGCAAAATCGAAACAAAAGAAATCGCCGGAAAGACCGTCTACTTTGTAGAAGGCACATACCTTGCCGCTTGTTTTGACCAAAACATCACAGAAGAAACCGTTACTGCCATAGCAAAACTAAAGCCATATTACTTTGTAACCAAAGATTCTTCACTTGCAAGCGACAGCCTGGCCACCAATTTTGAACAGATTTTTGCCACATTCAGCCCGGAAACAATCCGCAAAGTTCTGTAGGGGAGAGGGGAATGGAAAAAGAAATAAAAGTCCTGGAAAATGATTTTGTAAACCAGGTAGACGGTTTTATTCAAAATGCAATCTCCTCTGCAAATTCTGCAGTAAGTTCAATAATTGTTTCTACCTACTGGAACATTGGAAAAAGCATAGTGGAGCAGGAACAAAAGGGAGAAGACAGGGCGTCTTATGGTGAAAAAATCATAGAGCTTCTTTCTGAGCGTCTTGTAAGAAAATATGGTAATTCGTATAACAAGCGAAACCTTCAATATTTCAGAAAATTTTATCTGAACTTTAAGGATTTTGAAATTGTGAACACATGTGTTCACAATCTTACATGGTCACATTTCAGGAGGCTTTTATCTGTTGCAGATGAAAATGCAAGACTTTGGTACCTTAAAGAAGCAAATGAACAGATGTGGTCAGTGCGTACTTTGGATAGAAATATTGGAACTCAATATTACGAACGACTTTTGCTTTCTCCAAAAAAGGAAAATGTCATTGCAGAGATGAAAAAAAAGACAAAGACATTTAAGAGTTCTCAATTTGAACTTTTAAAAAGTCCTGTTATTGCAGAATTTTTGGGATTTTCTTCCAACGATTACAGCGAAACTCAGCTTGAAAGTGCAATCCTTAATCATATTCGCGATTTTTTAATGGAAATGGGAAAAGGCTTTGCTTTTGTAGCCCGGCAACAGCATATTGTTACAGAAACAGATGATTACTTTATCGACCTTGTTTTTTACAATATAGAACTTAAATGCTATGTTCTGATTGATTTAAAAATCGGGAAAATTACTCATCAGGATATAGGTCAAATGGATATGTACATTCGTATGTATGACGATTTAAAGAAAAAATCAGATGATAATCCGACAATTGGAATTGTGCTATGTTCAGAAACCGACAGTGCCATTGCCCGTTATTCAGTTTTGCACGATTCTAACCAGATTTTTATGGCAAAATACATGCCTTATATGCCGACGCAAGATGAATTAAAACTTGAAATTGAAAAAGAAAAAAACAATTTTTATCTGCAGCATCCAGAACTGGTAAATGAAAAAGATGGTATTAGAATAGAAGATGTCCTTCAAGGTGAAAATGTCCTCCAAGGTGTCCCTCAAAATGTCTCTCAAGGTGAAAATAAATGAAATTCAACTTTAAAATACAAAAATATCAGACCCAGGCGGTATCTTCTCTTGTTAAATGCTTTGAAGGTCAGCAGTTTATAGATAAAGTTCTGTACCTTCGTGATAAAGGTGATGAAAAAGATGCAGAACTTGACCTTGAAGAAACCGGATATAGAAATGCAAAAATCTGTCTTAGCGAACAAGACTTGCTTGAAAATATTCATAAAATCCAGGATGAAAACTTTATAATCCACTCAGAAAAAATTGAACACACGGCGGGGGTGCCTAGTTTTGATATAGAGATGGAAACCGGGACCGGTAAAACTTATGTCTATACCAAAACTATGTACGAACTGAACAAAAACTACGGTTGGTCTAAGTTTATGATTGTAGTTCCGTCTGTTGCAATCCGCGAAGGTATTTACAAAAGTCTTGAGTATACTCAGGAACACTTTATGCAACAGTATGGAAAGAAAATCCGCTTTTTTATTTACAATTCTAAGCGGCTGAATATGATTGACCAGTATTCTTCCAGTAGTGACATAAATGTAATGATTATAAATGTGCAGGCTTTTAATACTTCGCTTAATAAAGACAAGAATGTTGAAGGCAGAAAGGGTAATGAAGCCGCCCGAATCATCTATACAAAGCGTGACGAGTTTGCAAGCCGTCGCCCAATCGATGTAATTGCGGCAAACCATCCTATTTTGATTCTTGATGAACCGCAGAAAATGGGCGGAGATAAAACTCAAAATGCACTTGTTCAGTTTTCGCCTCTTTTTGTAATCAATTATTCTGCAACTCATAAAATTCATCACAATCTTGTTTACCGTTTGGATGCTTTGGATGCCTATAATCAAAAACTTGTAAAAAAAATTGAAGTAAAGGGATTCAAACTTGAAAATATTGCAGGAACAAATACTTACATTTATGCAGATTCAATAATTCTTTCGCCTCACGCTTCCCCTTTTGTAAAACTTGAAATTGAAGTTAAGCAGAATGGCGGAATTAAAAGACTTCCTGTTAAGTTTTCTACAGGGGATAAACTTGATACTGCATCAAATGGACTTGCAGAGTACAAGGGGATTTATGTTGCAGAGATTAATCCTGAAACAAATTCCGTCCGCTTTAATGTTCCGGTAAGTGGCAATGCTGACCCTACTGTGCTTAAAATTGGTGAAATGACTGGCGAGGTGTCTGAAAAAGATATACGCCGTGTGCAGATTCGCGAAACAATCCGAAGTCATTTTGAAAAGGAAAAGGAATTTTTTGATCAGGGCTTACGGATAAAAGTTCTTTCGCTATTTTTTATTGATGAAGTTGCAAAATATCGCTCTTACGATGAAGACGGAAACGAAACTTTAGGCGAGTACGGAAAAATTTTTGAAGAAGAATACCGTTCTGTAATCAATGATTTTGTGGATATAAACCTTGAAAGTTATTATCAAAAAATTCTGTTTCCGACATCAGAAAATGTGAGTCCTTGTCACGAAGGATATTTTAGTCGGGATAAGAAGGGTAAACTTACAGATTCTACCGGCGAAAGTGATGAAGACATTACAACTTATGATTTAATTTTAAAGCGAAAAGATTTGCTTTTGGATTTTAATATGCCAATTCGTTTTATCTTTTCTCACTCTGCATTGCGTGAAGGCTGGGATAATCCTAATGTTTTTCAGATTTGTACGCTTAAACATTCTGATAACAGCATAAGCCGCCGGCAGGAAGTTGGGCGTGGTATGCGTCTTTGTGTAAATGAAGAGGGAACAAGGCAAGATAAAGAAACTCTGGGCGATAATGTACATTCGGTTAATACTTTAACTGTAATTGCAAGTGAAAGTTATCGGGATTTTGTTGATGGGCTTCAGAAAGATATTGTCAGTGAACTTTCGGATTCAAGACCTAAGATTGCGGATGTGGCATATTTTACAGGAAAGCATCTTAACATTTGTGGAAAAGATTTTGAAATTGATGAAAAACTTGCAAAAATCATAAATAAAAATCTTTATAAATTAGACTATCTTGACGAAGAAGATAAGCCTACTCAAATTTATAAAGATGCCGTTGAACAGGGGAATGTACAAAGTTTTGGCGAAAGCCTAATTCAGTATTTTCCAGAAGATATTCAGCAAAAGGCAGATGCAAAAGCAGAGATTTGTGAACAGATTCATAAATATGTTCAGGCCGTTTACAATCCGTCTGTTCTTTCCAATATGGTTGATAATGCTCAGGGACCAAAATACGACAAGGGAAATCCTTTGAACAAAAACTTTGAAAAAGAAATCTTTAAAGAACTTTGGAACAAGATTAATCATAAATACACTTATACCTGCCATTTTTCAAGCGAAGAACTGATTAAAAATTCTGTTGAAGAAATTAAAAATAATCTGCATATTTCACCAATGCGCTACACTCTTGAAGTGGGTTCTCAAAAGTCAAAAATTGATGAAAGTGAAGTGCGTTCAGGGACTTCGTTTAGTGGCTCTACTACAGAAACAAAGTGAAAGGTTATCATAAAAGTACAGTCAAAAAATACCCGAAAATAAAGTGAGGGTACAAATTTGAAGTACAGT